>DAOVFD010000100.1 GCA_030668565.1 Microcaldota archaeon | reverse complement strand
AGTCCAAAAAGAAAAGCTCACCAACAGGAAGAAATTGGAGAAGATTGCGAGTCAATGGCTGAGTTATATGCTTAAATTCAGACATTCATTCCCCATGTTATCAGTAGAGAATATGAATCTAACAAAGAAAATAATGAAAGGGGTCAAACCAAAAATCTTCATGCGCTTTGCTGAAATTGTGAATATCATTGGAGAGATTATCCAACAAGGTACAAAAAATGGTGAGTTTCGGAAAATCAAACCGCACCTTGGTGCACTCTATTTATTGAATGTCATCAGAACCGCATTCATCGCTCACGTTTTGTATCCGGAATTCGAAAATCCTGAAAAGGAAATCGGATCTATCCTTATGTCTGGTTTGAAAAAGGAGACAAAATGAGAAAGATAACACTTTTAGTGCTACTTTTACCCGTTGCATTTCTGGTCGGTGATACGCTAAGTATTACCCTTTCAGAAGCAATTGAAATTGCTTTGGAAAAGAATGAAACGATTCTGTCTGCCGAGGCTAAATTATCTGAAAAAAAAGCTGGAATTGGGGTCGCGCGTTCAGCTTTTTTACCATCTGTAGACATACAAGGAATTTATACAAGACTCGGTAAGATTCAGAGTTTTGAAATGGAAATACCTCGATATGCTATGTTGCCACTACAGGTTTATGACGCGCAAACTGGAGATACAATCGGCTACACTGACTCGGTTCCCATGGTGGTCGGAGCAGATACTATGGCACTTGAGATGGGCAAGAGGAACAATTATGTTCTGCGCACCACGGTCAAGCAAACACTATTCACTGGCGGCAAAGTACTGAATGGCTATAAGATCGCCATGCTTGGTTATGAAATCGAGGAGCAGAATTACAAAAAGATTACGAACGATATTAAATTCAAGGTAACTGAAATTTTCTATAAGACACTCGCGGTCCAAGAAGCTGTGAATCTGATAAAGGAATCGTATAGCCAGATGGAAAGGCATGTAGGTCAGGTGGAAACGCTGTACAAAAACGGTTATGTTTCAAAGCTCGATCTATTAAGGGCAAAGGTTGGACTTTCCAATTTGCGTACTCAAATGATCAGAACAGAGAATGGTCACAAACTCGCGAAAGACAGGTTGAAAATGCTTCTTGCTCTTGATCTTGACGATGAAATATCTTTTGAAGAAGAACTTGAGTATGTGCCTTATGAAATAACACTTGAACAGGCAACTGAAATCGCCCTGGAAAAAAGGCCAGAAATTCATATATTAAAAAAGACAGTGGACCTCACAAACAAGGCTATAAATATTGAAAAAGCTGGTTTTGCCCCAAATGTATTTGCCGCACTAAATTACGATTATAAAAAACCTATCAGTTTCAGTGATAATAACTGGGGAACAGACTGGAACGTAACAGTAGGGTTTACACTACCAATATTCACGGGTTTTTCTCGTTTGAAAAAGATTGCTGAAAGAAAGGCACAAGCTAAACAGGTAGAATATGGTCTTGAACAGCTTGAGCAGGGCATAAAGCTTGAGGTAAGAAGTGCCTATATAAACCTTACTCAAGAAGAGGAAATCTTGAAGTACCAGGATGAAAATATTAAGCAAGCTGAAGAAGCGTTAAGGCTTGCCGATGAAAGATACAGGAATGGTTTTATCACAAACTTGGAATATATGGATACGCAACTTGCTTTGTTACAGGCAAGAACTGAATATATTTCATCATTGTCGAATTACCTCATTGCAGGGGCTAAACTTGATGCTGCAATGGGAGAATAAAACGAGAACAAAAGGAGTAAGATGAAAAAAAGAATTGGATGGATTATCCTAGGAATTATCGTGATTATTATCGGTATAAAAGTCTACACAGTACTCCGCGAAAGGGCAGAATTCTTGAAGCAAGAATCAATTGAAAAGAAAATTGCCGTCAAAGTGGTTTCTCCGGCAAGCGGTTACATTGCCAACAGTCTGAAATTCCTGGGTACGGTCAAAGGCGAGAATCAGGTCCAGATATTTCCAGACGTTCCGGGAAGACTCCTGCGCTACACTGTTAAAGAAGGACAGAGTGTTCAGAAAAATCACATTATCGCCTTGATTGACCGATCTATGCCAGGCATGGAATATGAGCCAGCAACCGTGAGGTCACCGATCCGCGGTGTCGTTGTCAGACTGCTGTTAGACAACGGAATGGCAGTTGCATCCCAGGTTCCAGTAGCGATCATTGCTGACAGTCGAAAGAAGGTCGTCGCCATAAATATCGGAGAGAAATTCCTTCCAAAAATAAAGAAGGGCATGAAGGCGTCTATTGTATCTGACCAATACCCGGACAAGAAAATCCCTGGCAAGATATTGCGAGTCAGCCCGTTTGTCGATCCAATGACGCGCAGTGCGTATTGTGAAGTTTCCATAAGTAAACCTCAAGGAATAACCCTGGGCAGCTTTGCAAACGTCTTTATTCACCTCGAGGAGAAAACCGACGCGCTTCTCCTTCCCAGAAGAGCCCTTATCGAAGATATTACAACCGGAGAAAACTATGTCTTTGTTGTCAAGGACGACAAAGCGTTCAAAGTAGCGGTCGAACTGGGTATTGTCAATGAAAACAAGATTGAGATTCTGAATGAACTGTCTGCTGAAAGCCAGATTATCACCCTAGGAAAAGAATATCTGAAAGATGGTGATTTAATCGAAGTAATCGAATAAAGGAGCAGCTATGTGGAATTTGGCGATAAAAAGAGCGATAACTTTTACAATGGTTTTTCTCATTATCCTGGGGTTTGGCTTCTGGTCCCTATCCCGACTCAACCCTGACCTGCTTCCTGATATACAGATCCCTATTGCCGGGGTAATTGCTTCATATCCTGGGACCGGTCCTGAAGATGTTGAAAATCTAATTACCAAGAAGATTGAGGGGGCGTGCGCAACCGTAAATGGCGTGACCGAAGTCCATTCTTTTGTGCTTGAAGGACAGTCCATAACCCTTGTTGAATTTGAGTGGGGCAAGAATATGGACCAAGCAGCGTTCGACATCCGGGAGAAAATCGATTTCATCCAGGCTTTTTTGCCAAGCGATGTTGATAAACCAATGGTTTTGAAATTCGACCCAACGATGTTTCCAATCATGATTGTGACTCTTGCTGGCGAAAAAAATACTGCCCAGCTCAGGTGGACCGCTGAGAATGAAATAAAACCAGCACTCGAACGTATTGAAGGCGTTGCTTCAGCAACTGTACTTGGAGGGTTGAAAAGAGAAATCCAGGTCAATCTGTCAAAGGATAGACTTCATTCATATGGCATCTCCCAGGATGATGTGATAAATGCTTTAAGAGCACAAAACCTAACGCTTCCCGGCGGCACAGTAGAGAGGGCAGATAAGAATTATACTTTAAGAACGATCGGCGAGTTTCAGAGCCCAAAGGAAATCGAGGACGTAATTGTCGGGTATCGGGGCGCAGCGGTAATTCAAATAAAGGATATTGGTGAAGTTCTCGACACCTATGAAGAAAGGACTACTGATGCAATAATAGACGGAAAGAACGGTGTGCTGATAATGCTTCAAAAAGAATCGGG
>DAOVFD010000090.1 GCA_030668565.1 Microcaldota archaeon | reverse complement strand
GTTCCTTGTCTGCACAGAAAACCAAGACGACTGGTGCTTCTGCTACTGAACTCTGGTCAAGGGCTGCAGCTGCGAGCTCATCCCTGACTCCCTTTGTTTTTACAACGTAAACTTTGTACGCCTGGAGATTTCCTCCTGAAGGCGCCAGCGTGAAGGCGCCTATTATCTTTTCCAGTTTCTCTTTTTCTATGCCCTTATCCTCAAATGCTCTTACAGAATGCCTTTTCTTCAAAACATCGTAGAATTCCATGAAAGAAAATTAACCTGAAACAGTTTAAATAAATTTAGCCGGTCGTCTGTTCTATAAGGTTGTTCATCGCATCTATGCGGTCCTTGTAATAGGCCGCTGCATCGTAATAGTCCCTGTAGCTTACCCATTCCCAGTTGTAATGGAAATCATAGATATCGTTATCGGTTATTACTATCCATATATCATAATAATCACATTCATCGGATGAGCAGATGTCCGGGGCCAGTATGCTGCCTATGGTGAACATATACTGGCCATTTTGGGGTTCTAGTGCGGGTGCTCCCCTTAGTTTGTAAACATCACTGCTGTTCTTTATCTCAACATCGCTCATCGCAACTATGCAATGGGAATCGTAGCAGATTATGTAAAGGTTGTCCTTTGTTGTTCCGATTTCCCTTCCTTCCGCATCAGCGTAATAATGGTCCCCGTATATCTTGAAATTGCCTGTTCCCGGAACGGCTGAAACAAGATAGCGTTCCGGCCTGTCTTCCTCTTTCAGATAGTTGTAGGCAGCCTTGAAAAACAAAGACCAGTCCTCGCAGTCGCCACCCTTGTTTTTTACCATTTCATCCAGGGAAAGGAGCGTGTCTCCCTCTTCTGTTTTATAGGCCCAGTGCTTCTCCTCTTTCATTACAATGGGTATGCATGGTGCATTGATTTCTGTGTTGGATGTGCATTTGTCAACCTGGTATCTCAGGCTTGCGGACAGGTTTTTCATATTCGAATTCTCAGTGAACCAGGACATTGACTGTTCTATCTGCTCCTGGAATCCTTCAAGTTCTGCGCTTAGGTTTTCAAGTTCGTCTTTTGTTTCCATGAGGAATTCGGTCAGTTCCTCTGTTTTTGAAAGGCATACCTCCAATTGCTGGGTTTCCTCCTCAAGGTCGGAATAACACTGGTCCAGGGAAGCGTTAGTCTCGTTCAGTGTTTGTTTTGTTGTTTCGAGTTCAGAACCCAGGGATGCTGAAAGTGCTGTTTCGTTGGCGAGCATTTCCCCGGTAAGGGCAAGGGTATCGTTAAGTGCAGCATTTTCATCTTCGAGCTCTTCTGCATAATCCTTCCACTTGACGCTTTCAAAATAGAAATAGATGGAAAAGAGTAGGAGCAGGGTAGCAAAAAATACCGGAAAGAGGTCAAGCTTTTTTCTTCTCATTGGCAATTATTCTGACCGAGATTTTTAAAAACATTGCAAACCGAATAAGCACATGACAGATGACATAGATTTGGCTGTGGATAATGTAAAGAAAGGATTGGATTTTTCATTTAAAAATTACAGAAAATTTTTCCCGGAGATGCTGAAGGTAACGGTCCTTTCTGCGGGAATAGTGTTTGGAGCGGTAATAATAATTGCATTGTTGTTTTATGCGGTTTTTGCAACGGGCAGCGGTCTTGAGCAGACATGGCTGACTATTGCAGTCCTTATTGCATTTGCAATAATCGTCATACTTGCTATGACTTTTACTTCGTCGGCAGTGGAGTCGGTAGTTTACAATATAATGGACAGGTGGGGGAAGAAAACCAGGATCATTCCTAATTTCAAGAAGAATTTCAAGCCGATATTTTTCTACACTCTAGCCTTAATAGCGATAAACATCGTAGTATTCATTCCGGTAATTATAATAGCAATCGCAATAGCTGTAGGGGGAGTAGAATCTGCGCTGAGTAGTATTTTTGGGGAGCTATTTATCAGAATATACCAGTTTGTTGCTGGAATGATAGTGGCATTCATACTTCAGTTCGCATTATTCGAACTTATTATAGCGCGGACAGGAGTGATAGCCAGCATAAAGAAATCATACTCGATAGCAAAAAAGACATTTATACCTACTGTAGTATTTGACATTCTTGCATGGGTGGTGGGATTCGTTGCTTCACTAATATGGATAATCGTCTTGCTGGTTGTTGCATTAATCCTGGGGTTGATAGCATTTGTCATTGTATCGGGTATCGTTGGGAGCGAAGCACTAATATTGCCGATTATTGCATTTGTAGTGCTTTTGTTGCTGATTTTCGTAATAATCTCGACTGCGGTTGAATTAACAGTAACCCTTCCAATGAAATATTTCTACTGGAAGAAAGCCAGAGAGATAAAATAAGCGTGAATGTCAGCAGCAGTCCGCTTTCCCGGTCATAGACCAGTACCGGCAAAACCGTAGAGGAGCTTAACTTCCGTGTTCGAGATGGGAACGGGTGTTTCCTCCCCCCTATGGCCGCTGACGTTATACATAAGGCTATATTGTATTTAAATATCTTTTTGTTTGGAGTATAAACATGGCAGACATCGTCGATATCATAAAAGGAGTCTTCTCGGATTCTCTTGGGTTCTGGAAGAAAAGGGGGGAAAGATTTATCGTAGACCTTGTCAAGATTAACATACTTGAATGGGCTGTATTTGTTATTCCCGTAGTTATTCTAATTTCTCTTGCGATGATAATGCTGGGGAGCATAAGCCTTGATGAAACCGAAGCTGCCTCCGCACTGCTCGGGAATATTGCATTCCTGGCGATAGCTTTCATACTGTTATTCATTACGTACCTCGTGTCGGCGGCACTTGGGTCGGTGATGTTGAATGCTGTAGACAACAGGGCAAAGGGCAAGGAAACGCACATTATCAGGCAGTTCAAAGCAAACTTCGTTCCTTATTCACTTTATGTAATATTGATAGGGCTGATTTCCTTTGTAATTTTTATACCGTTGATAGTTGGATTTCTGATGGCTGGCGGTGATGGCGGGCCTGGCGCCATCCTGAGGATACTGGGGAGCGTATGCCTCTTTGGTTTCCTTTCAGGACTAATCTATATTCTGTTCGTATTCTTTATCCAGTTTTCAAAATTCGAACTTATTATAGAAAGGACAGGGGTGGTGGATTCCCTGAAGCGGTCATACTCGCTGGTTAGAAGAAACATTGTAGGGGTCTTTATCTTCAACATAATATACATCATAATCGCATTTGCCATAGGAAGCATAAGTTCTGTAATTGAGAGGATACTCATCGTTGCTCTGCAGCTCATGATGGTTGGAGGCAGCATAACCGGTGCGATTTTCGCAGGACTGCTTTATGTAGTAATCGTATTTGTGATTAGCGTATTAACCACTTTCGTCATGCTACCGCTGCTGTACTTCTTCTGGAAGAGAATCAAAACTCCGCAAAAGGAGAAAGGAAAAAAGAAGATGAAGGGCTGAGTTAGGAACTTTTTAAAACAGATTTAAACACTATAGTATGTATGAGCAGGCTGGACCTTTCAACAAGAGCAATCTTAGAACAAACAAGAATGAAAAGGCAGCTTGGGAAAGATTTTGACAGATTCAAAGATGCGGTAGGAAAGGACGGTTGTAAGGTTCTGTTTCTTAGTAACGGAAGAAATTATCCAGCCTAATAATATACGGTTATAACAGATATGGAACAGATTTCCTGAAAGAAGTTACAAGATTATAATCTAACGTGCCTTCCGCTGGCATCCCTTTTCAATGTCCCGAATTCCCTGAAACCCAGTGCTTCGGCTGCTGTAAAAACGGGCCCGTCCTTGCAAACCCTTTTGTCCCCTATCATGCATGAACCGCAGATTCCCGTGCCGCATTTCATATAACGTTCAAGGGAAAGCTGACATGGAATGTTCTTTTTCTGGCAGAATTCCGCAAGGAATTTCATCATCTTTTCAGGGCCGCAGCTGCAGACCACATCCACTACGTGTCCTTTCAAAAGCTCTTTGGC
>DAOVFD010000080.1 GCA_030668565.1 Microcaldota archaeon | reverse complement strand
ATAACTTTCGAAAGTTAACATTTCATTAACTAACGCATGCCATATGCAACCCACATATCATTTAAAGCGATTCTACGAGAAATGATAACATGGCAAAAGTAACTGCTATGGAACAAAGAAGGAAGAGATTTGCTGATATTCTTATAAATCATTCTTCCAAAGAATGATATGGCAGATCCGATTTTCAATCTGGGTGTAGCTATTTTTGTTGCTCTTCTCGGTAGTGCCATTGCTCTCAGACTAAAACTTCATCCCATAGCAGGACTTCTTTTTCTGGGTTTTATTGCAGGTCCCGGAGTTCTCGAGATTATTGAAAAGGACGAATTAACTATCTTTATAGCAGAAATCGGGGCAATTCTCCTGCTTTTCAGGATAGGACTGGAGGTCAAATTAGAGAATATGATTAAAAAAGGCCTCAGGGCAGTGATAATCGGTGTTCTTAAACTCGCTTTTGTATTTGCCATCGTATACGAAATCGCGCTTCTTATGGGATTCGGTCTGCAGGAAGCATTGCTGCTCGGTTCGATGCTGGCCATTACAAGCACGGCCGTTTTCGCAGTGTTGTCAAAAAACATGGGTGTTGACCGGAATCTGTTCTTAACGATATTGCTGCTGGAGGATATTTTTGCCATAGTAGTACTTTCCGCAATACCAGAACTCGCTGGAGAAGTCACTTTGACAGGGTTGGAAAGATTTGTCTCATTCATGCTCTCGATTCTGGTTCTGATTATAGGTTATATCCTGGTTCGCAGGATAATTACGTTTGTACTCCCGCTTTTTGTCCAGAGCGGTGACAGTAACAGCCTGCTTTTCACCTCTCTTGCACTCTGTTTTATACTCAGTTTCGCCGTTCAATCGATAGGTCTTGATGCTGCCATTGGTGCTTTCATCGCAGGAAACATAATGGCCAGCGTAAGAAGCGAGTCTGAGATTCATAATACGATTACACCGTTTGCAGCAGTTTTTTCCTCCTTTTTCTTTCTTTCGATAGGAATGGAGATACAACTTGACTCATTAATATCGAATCCGATACCGATAGTCCTGTTCACAATAGTTAGTATAGTGGGAAAGATGACCGGTATTGCAGGGGGTGCCTATCTTCTCGGTACGGGCGGAATAAAAGCCATCGAAACCGGTTTTTTCATGATTTCAACAGGGGAATTCTCATTGTTGATAGCAAGGGATGCATTGGATATTCTTGGCATCGACCTTATTTCCATTGTGAGTGCTGTGGTATTCCTGTCAACAGTAGCATCATCATTGAGTATTAACCGGAGTAAAGCGCTTGCAACAGGAATAATAAGGCTGATACCGCCGGGAGTGGGTTTTTGGTTCAAGCAACTCTCATCCTATTTTTCACAGGTCGTTAGTGAAGTCGAACCTGGGGGAGGCCTATACCGGGTTTTCATTAAAAACGCCTCTGAACTTCTATCAAGGGTTTTGAAACTTATGATATTTTTTGTGCCGGCATTTATTCTGTTGAAGATTACTCTCGAGGAACCTTTTGATGTAATCCTGAATATTATTTCCATATTCCTTATCGTAGCAGGTTTATTGCTTGAGGCGCCGGGCATAATCAAACACTCATTACAAATAATCAGAGGCATTGACCGGGCATTCCTGCTCGCGCACAGAAGGTACGAAGACCTCGACAGGAAAATGATGACCCGTTCGGCAGCCCTTCTTATCTGCACCTGCGGCGGGGTCGCATTAACATTCCTGTTTTCGCTCCTTATGCTGCCGGAAATTTTCTACTATTTCGTTTTGTTCCTTTACCTGCTGGCAATCGTTTTCCTAATTGAGCTGCTGCTGACAATGCGGGAAATTGTTTATATGAAGTTTAAGAGAGAAAGAAGATTAAGAAGGAGAAGGTAATGCTGAAAAGAATTGGAACAACGTTCTTTCCAACTTAAAACTTTTTAAACCTAAACTGAAGATAACCCCTTAATGCTGACTTGGGAGCTTTGGTTCGCGATAATACCTGGATTGATACTTTTCCTTTACGGTATAGAGCATTTCAGCAGGGAAATACAAAGGGCCGCGGGGGAAAGGTTCCGCTCAGTATTGGTAAAACTTACAAAGAATCCCCTGGGTGGTGCATTTCTGGGAGCAGTTGTAACAGCAGTAATACAATCAAGCACTGCGACTACGGTCATTGCAGTTGGACTCGTAAATGCAGGAACGATTTCTTTTATGCAAAGCCTTGGAATAATGTTCGGGGCCAATGTCGGAACTACAATCACGGCACAATTGGTTGCATTTAAACTTACGTGGTTCGCCCCGATTTTCATTCTGTTCGGTTTCCTGCTCAGCATTTTCGGAGGAAAATACAAGTTCATCGGAAAACCACTGTTCTATTTTGGTCTTGTTTTCTTCAGTTTGGGATTGATATCGGATGCAGTTGAACCAATCAGGGACAACCCGGATGTTCTGGCGTTGTTTTCGCAATTTTCGAATGTATTCCTGGCAATTCTGGTAGGGATAATCGCCGTAATAGTCCTGCAATCAAGTTCTGTAGTTACCGGTATAGTGGTGCTGCTTGCAGGAAGCGGTCTACTGACCCTTGGCCAGAGCATTCCGATAATACTCGGAGCCAACATCGGAACAACGGCAACATCGCTCCTTGCTGCATCAAGAATGGATTTGTATGCAAGAAGAACCTCTATCGCGCATTTCTTCTTTAATGTTGGTGGTGTGTTGCTATTCCTGCCCTTTCTTGGAATTTTTGCAGATCTTATAGGAAGTCTGGGCGGGACGACTGCGCATCAGGTTGCAAATGCGCATCTCGTATTCAATCTTACCTGTGCGGTTGTTTTCCTGGTTGCACTTAAACCGTTCAAGAACGTTGTGGAAAAAATAGTGCCTGGAACAGAGGAGGAGATACTGTTTCATACCAAATATCTTGGAGATAAAATTCCAGAGAGCAACAAAAAAGCATTCGACCTGATAGAAAAGGAAATAATAAATTCATTCGAGGTTACTCTTACGCTTTTTAAGGAATCGGCTGAGTTCATGAAGAGTGGGAAAGAGCAGAGGTTTCAACGCGTGGAAAAGCTTGAGGCACTCAATGATTTTCTGGATAAAAAAATAGAAAAGGCAATACTTGAACTTTCCAGGAGGAAATTAACCAAAAAGGGAGCTGAGAAAACAGTGTTGTTTGTCAGAATGTCAAATGCTATAGAACAGCTTGGTGACCAGGGAGAGAAACTCGGATACCTGACTGTGGATATGACAGAATCTGGTCTCTCACTCTCACCAGAATCAGTGATAGAACTGAAGCAGGTTTATGAAAAATTCAGGGAGAATATGCGTATACTCAGGGAATCATTACCAGACGTATCGTCCAGGAATGTAAAACTCATGAGAAAAAATGACATATCGTTTAGGGAACTGATTAATGCAAGTTATCAAAAACATCTGGAAAGGTTATATACCCAGAAAGCATATGCTGGAAGTTCCTTTGTAGAGGCCCTCTCTATCCTAGAAGACGCAAACTCAGAAGTACGTGAAATAAGAAAGCTTTCGGAGCTTTACAAGAAACTGGAATGAACTACTTCTGTTCTTTCGGCTTCATAAACAAAACATACAACGCTCCCAGCAACAAGAATCCTGCTCCAATCATCCAGAATACCCTTGGTTCATCTGCTCCTATGAAAAATACCAAGAATCCAAAAAGCACCCATCCTGCCCTGAATGCCATTGCTCTTACGGATATAACTGTGGCTCGTAGGGGTGAAGGTGTATTACGATTTGTTATTGTGCTTTCGATTGGTAAGTATATCCCCAAAAATAACTCCCAGATGAGAATAAGAATTGCAAGCAGTAACGGAACTGCGACCCAAGATGCAAAAAACAAGGATATGGAAAGACCCAGGAATAGTAAAACAACAGTATTCCAACTTGGTTTGAGATAGGTAGAAAGTCTTGAACCCACTATTAACATAATGCTTATGAGAGCGAAAAATATTCCCAGAGCATCAGTATTCCATCCGGCAATATCCTTCATTATGGGCTGCCAATAAGTGAAGAAACCAGCGGCCCCCAGACCGAACAAAATGCTTAACAACATGAGAATACGGATGGGAGTGTTTTCCATAGCAAGCTTTACGGCATCAGACATATTCGAAAGTGTACTTTTTTCAGCACTCGCAAAATCCTCTTTGCTGCGCTTTTCACTTAATCCAAACAAGGAATAGAATAAACCAGAAACCGCAAATATTAAACAGAGGATAATCGGGTAATCTATAGAAAATGTTGCAAGATAGCCACCGACTATAGAACCAACCAGAAACATGGAAAAAAACCAACTTTTTGAAAATGCAAGAAGCTTGTGCATATAATCCATCTTTCCTCGCTCTGATAACATGTCAACAACATAAGCTTCTGCTGAACCGGACATCATCGCATCTCCAGCAGCTACAATCAAAGCAAATGCTATGAAGATTGGTCCTAGCGGAAGAATAAGGAAGCCAGCTAGAAAGATTATAAGGAGGATAAAACCTATCACTATCGCTTTCTTCCTGCCATAGGCATCAGCAAAAGCTCCTGTAGGGATTTCGAGTAAAAAAACCACCAAGGAGTACAGCGCATAATAAAAGGCTATTTGAACGAGATCAAGTCCCTT
>DAOVFD010000059.1 GCA_030668565.1 Microcaldota archaeon | reverse complement strand
AGTTACTAACCTAATCTGAACGAAAAGTATAATTTTCAGTATTATTTACACGAGCAGGATCTGGTAACCAAGGTAACTGAGGAAGACAAGCTCAACCAAACTATTATCGGTGTGATGAACGGAAATATTGTTCAGAAAACGATGGAAGCGGCGAAAGGAGCAATCGATAAGGTCATTAGACTTCTCGAATAAGGTTTTTATATAAGAAGGATCAATTCTGTTTATGCTTGAAACCATTGCCAAGGAGGCTCTTCTAAAATCCAGAATAACAAGGGGGCCATGTCGAGGTGCTTTCAGAACGGAAGGAGTGAGAGATAGATACCCTTTCATTTATTCCCGTGATTCGACCAGAATCGCGATGGCGCATGATGCTTTGGGAAAATATGTTGGGGTAGAACAGCACTACGATGTTATGGCCAGGCTCCAGTTTTTTAGCGGCGAATTCGTCCAAAGATACGACTACGAGGGTAGGGCGACCGTAACCAGACCAAAAGAAACCGATGCTACGGCAATGGTGCTCTGCGGCATGTGCTCCCACTACCTTCTTACGAAAAACAAATCCTTTATCAGAAGGATGCTGCCTTCTATGCTTTTGAGCGCCAAATACCTTCAAGGAATGATAAAGGAGAACGGGCTGGCTTACGGTATCCATGCGGTTCACGAGAATCAGGAGGTGGAGAAGGGTTTTGAGATATGGACAAATTCCTGGACCTGCCGGGCCTTTCAGCTTTTCGGCAAGGTAATGAAAGACCTCAACAAAAAGAGCTTGGCTAGTAAGTTTGAGGAAAGGCACAGGCAACTCTTAGATAACATTCTCGATAAAATGTGGAATGGAAAGCACTTTATCAAGGTAATCAAACCAAACGGCCAAATTATCGATGGCAGACTTATAAGTATAATTGCTCCTGCGTGGGCGGAGATAATTCCAGACAATAGTCCGGAGATGAGAAAGACAGTTGGTTATCTTAAGCCGCTTTGGGACAGTAAGATTGGGGGTTATCAGAGGTTTAGAAAGTTTGAATTTGTAAAGGACTGGCACTGGTATGACGGAGGTTCCGGTTCTTGGTTGAATCATACAATCATGATGGCAAGGCTTCATACGAAGCTGCGTCAATATGAGAGAGCAAAGGAATGCCTCCGGTTTGTAAAAAAAGCCCTTAAAAACTTTAACACCTTACCTGAACACATAGCTACTGTAGAGGAATTTCATGAGTGGAAAAAATATGAGTATGCGTCCCGCGTGCACGTAACCCCATGGCTGATAAAAGCCACAAAAAAGGCAGAAAAAAGCATGGAAGAGTGGACATGGAAACACAAAAAAACCTGTATTGTTCCTTGGGTAAAATCTCTATTCTGGCCAGATGCGGAATTGATTTTGAATATGCCCGTATTTAAAGAGGTGTGGAAAAAATGCTGAGAAGCTTTTCTATTGGTGTTGATGTTGGAGGAACAAATATCAAGGCTGCTTTGGTTGATAAAGATGGTAGGATAAAAAGGAAAATAAAAGTGAAGACAGATGCGGCAAGGGGCAAATCGGTTGTTTTGGACAAGATTATAAAATGCATCGAAGCCGTTAGCTTCGGAATTGAGAAAAAAGAATTGGTTGGAATAGGTATTGGGGTTCCTGGAATCATAGACAGAAAAAAGGGCAGGATAATAATGCTACCGAACATCCCTGGTTTCGAAAATTTTTCTCTGGCAGCAAGAATAAGGAAAAAATTTGGGATGCCAGTATTGATTGAGAATGATGCTTCATGTGTGGTTCTTGCAGAATATCTTTTTGGAGCAGGGAAAGGGGCAAAGAATCTGGTATGTCTGACCTTGGGCACGGGGATTGGTGGTGGCATCATAATCGACGGCAAGCTGTATCACGGGAGGGGGAATGCCGGCGAGATTGGACACATAACTGCAGAGCCAAAGGGCATCAGATGCAGTTGCGGAAATTATGGTTGTTCTGAGGAATACATCTCTACAAAAGCATTTCGGAGACTAGCCAAAAAAGTGAAATTAGGAGTAACAGAGCCCGCGGATATTGAGAAGTTAGCGAGGAATGGAAATACCAAGGCGCTTAGGGTTTATTCTGAAATAGGGCGGCATTTGGGTCTTCTTCTTTCTGACTTGGTAAAAGTTTTGGATCCTAAGTTGATTCTGCTCGGCGGCGGAATCGCAAAATCCGGAAACCTTATCCTGACTCCGGCCAAAAAGGAATTAAGAAAGAGAGTTTATTTTACTCCCCCAAAAATCAGATTAGCTGCACTTGGGGAATGGGGTGGTGCAATCGGTTCGGCTTCTATGTTCCTGAGAAAATAATTATTTTCCATACCTTCTTTTCCTTTTTGCATAATCCCTAAGTGCAGCCTTGAAATCTTTCTTCGAAAAATCAGGCCATAATTTTTTTGAGAAATAAAATTCGCTGTAAACAGACTGCCACGGCATCAGCCCGCTTAATCTTTGCTCACCCGAAGTTCTTATTATCAAATCAGGGTCAGGGATTTCGGTAGTATACATATGCCTGCTCATTGTGTCCTCATCAACTTTCTTTATCCCTTCCTTAAGAATTGAATTAACCGCATCAATAATCTCAGCTCGCCCGCCATACGAAAGAAGAAAATTCAACTGATATTTCTTGTTTTTTGCACTCAGTTCTTCAGCTTTTTTTATCATTTGTTGTATCTCTTTTGGGAAGAGTTGAATCTTTCCGAAGAACCTCATTCTTAAGTCATGATTATTCTTTTCATCACTTCCAATTGCTTTCTTCAGGTTCTCTTTGAATAATTCGAAAAGCTGCCCTATCTCCTTTTCATCCCTTTTGAAATTCTCAAGGCTGAATCCCCACATTGTTAGCATGCGGACGTCCTCTTCCTTGCACCATTTCAGGACATCGTCTATATGCTCTATTCCTTTTGTATAAGCCTCTTTTTTGCTTAAACCATGCAGTTTTGCAAATCTGCGGTTCCCATCAGGAATAATAGCTATATGTCTGGGTTTTTCTTCAACCATTTATCTCCCACCTAATAAATAATTTCTTTAAGTCTTTTTAGTTTTTTTGCATCTTTTAGCTCACACGCGATTCTCCTTCCTGTGGTCATCGGCTCGTCATAATAATAAGTGGAATAAGGAGAATGCAAACTATATACGTTCGTGCCGGCGACTATTCTTGCACTGATTTCAAAGACATATATCTTCAGGTCCTCGGTTATTATGGTCTCTACACAGAAAGGACCGATGATTCCTCCAAACAAATCAAATGAAGTATCAACCACCCTCTCCCCAATTTTCATATAATCGTAAAGCAGTGATTCCCTCAGAACCATAGGCTCGTTTCCTATTACTGTAAACGAAAGCGGTGGCTTAAGACCTGCAGAAACCGCCCTTGCTATCTCATCCGCACTACTCTCAACCCTTTTATCTACTCCGAGAAGCTCAAGCCTGCCATGCTTTGTTTCATAACCGATTTCAGAAATAGGAGATAAGAAAAAATGAGGATATGCTCTCACACCTATTATGAATTCCTGTATCATACATTCCTTTTTGCCGACCTTTTCCTTGAATTCTTTATGTGAATTGACTATGAGGTAACCTCTTCCTCCTTTCGCTCCAGGGAATTTCACCAGCGCCGGTCCGTCTATTTCTTCTGGCTTGAGGATTTTTGGTTTTTTTATTCCCGCTTTTTTCATCCATTCGAACATTTTTATTCTGCTTCTTTCATAGCCTATGCTTCTCCTGTTTCCGTATATGGGGACTCTTAAGTCATCAAATTTTTCTCCAGTGTATTCAACAAAAGAACCGTGCGGGATTATTACCGCGTTTCTTGCAATAAGCTCATCTTCAGGAATATCGCTATAACTGTCTACTTCTATGAATTCATTCGGTTTTCCAAGAGGAAATGATTCGTAAAGTTTTTTCCTGTCTTTCTTGACTATCCCCACGGTCTTTATGCCTTCCATCCGCGCCCCATGGAATATCTGCAGCGAGGAATGTGAGCATATCGTTGCAATTTTCAAGTCTTTGTAATCAGATAATGTTTCCTCTATTTTTTTCTTGTCAAGCATGTCTATTATTGTATTTCTGACTTAAAAAACCTTGCGTTTTTGCGGAATAACAAAAGAGTTGAAAAATCATAAAAAGATAGCAGGTTTGAGAGAGAAACGACCCTCTTATAGGAAAGGAGAAAGATACGGTTAAAAGAACATCCATTAGTAGTAATTTTTGATATTGGGTGACTTGATGATCAGTGAGGGAAAGATACTTCAGTTGAAACAAGCTTATTATGAATCAGAAAAAAGAATAGAAGAAATCGGAAAGAAACAGTCCTCCACTATCATTGAACTTTCAGAATGGCTAAGAAAGCTGATTGAAAACATAGAGTCGACACAGGAGAGAGGAAAGGAGCTGGAGAATGCGGCGGTTAGCCCAAGAATTAAACTGATGAAAAAGGGTGTCAAACTCTCTAAGGAATTGAAGAATTTTGAGATGAGAGTAGTGAAGGCGTTTGAAGAAGGTAATGTCTCAGAAGATATTGGAAAGAGGTTCGCAGCCATCACAAAGAGCATCAAAAAGAATAAACTCCCTCTTGCAAAGAATGAATTTGAGTATTTTGGGGAAATTGTTGAACTGGGCAGGAGGTATGAAAGCGCCAAGGAGGAACTGGAAAAGAAAGACGGGATACTCAGAAGAGAACAAGGCAAGGTAAAAAAAATATTGGAGGAAATAAGGGAATTGGAAAAAGAAAATATTGATTTGGAGAAAGTTCAAAAACATGAGGAATTCCTGAAGAATCTAGAAAAACTTGAAGAATCCAGGAGAAAATATCTTTGCACCCTGGTTTCGAAACCTGTGGTGGAATTGTTTAAGGACATGGAAATCTATTCTCTGGAGGAGCATCCCCTTCCCTTTCTTGGAGAAGAAAAGACAGAGAAATTAAAAGAATTTTTTTCCGAGAATCCAAAACTGGAAAAGTACAGTGTGAGCCAGCTTTGTGAGCTGTTTAATTATAGTGAGAAAAAACTCTCACATATCTATCCTGAAACATCGGAATTCAGAAGAGTAGTGCAGAGCAATAGAGAGTGGTTTGAAAATGTTCGTGATTTAGAGAGGACAACCTTCTTGGCGGTTGATGATGAAAATGAAAAAGTGATGAGTTTTTACGCTGAGAGAATCGATGGTGCGCGAGAGATTGTCGAACAGATAATGCAGCAGAGAAAAGAAAAAAATTCTTACAAAAAAGAATATGAAAAAAACAGGAGAATTGAGGAAAGGAAGAAAGAGTTCTCAAAATATTCAGAGAATGAGCTGGAAAAGGAACTGAAAGAGATAAAACATTTACTTGTTATGTTGCATTCCAAACCAGAAGAAAGAAAGGAAGAAGAAAAAGAAGAGAAAAAGGAAAAACAGGGTTTACTTTCAAAAATAGAGTCTTTTTTCAAATGAGGGACATTTCGTTTGTGGTTTCGTCCATTATGTATATTTTTAAATATATCGAATTTATGATATATCATGAAAAAGATAGAAAAGCTGAGGACCGGGCTCATCAAAAAAAATTTTACCGTATTCCTGCTCTGGCTCCTATCAAAAAAAGAAATGTGCGGATATGAATTAATGAAAGTACTTTCCAAGGAAAAAGGAGCACGGGAAGCCCTTACTCCTTCCAGCATATATCCTCTCTTGGGGGGTATGCTCAAAGAGAAGTTCATAAAACAGCGAAAAGTCAGGGAAGGAAGAAGAATTAAAAAATTCTATAAAACGACCAACAAGGGATTGAAAGCGCTTGAAAAATTCAAAAAAGAATTTTTTACAGGATTAAGGAAGCAATTTCTTGAGGAGATGCTGAAATGAAGAAGGAAGTGCTGAAACTGGAGAATGCATGCAAGATCTACGTTATGGGCAAAGGCATTGAGGTAAGGGCGCTCAGCAGTGCTTATCTCACTGTTTATGAAAACGAATTCCTCTGCGTTCTTGGTCCGAGCGGTTCCGGAAAATCAACACTTCTTCATATGATTGGTCTTCTTGACAGGCCGACAGAAGGTAAGGTTTACATAGACGGAAAAGATACATCGAAAATGACTTCCGAAGAACAGGCCAAGGTAAGGGGAAAGAAAATAGGATTTGTTTTCCAGACATTCAATCTTGTTCCTTCTTTGAAAGCATGGGAAAACGTTGCACTTCCTTTGGTAATTCAGGGTGTAGGGGCCGCAGAAAGAAAAAGAAGGGCAACAAAGATTCTTACCGACCTTGGAATGGGCGACAGGTTGAACCATTACCCTTCCCAGTTAAGCGGTGGTGAGAGACAGAGAGTTGCAATCGGAAGAGCTCTTGCAAACGAGCCGAGGGTAGTGCTTGCAGATGAACCTACGGGAAATCTTGATTCGAAAACAGGAAAGGGAGTTCTTGAAATCTTTCATAAACTGCACAAGGAAGGAAGAACGATAATAATCATAACCCACGATGAAAGCATAACCGATGTTGCGCAAAGAATCGTGAGAATTCATGATGGTACTCTTAATGATAAGAAAAAAGGAAAAAAGAATAAATTAGTAAGTAAAAAAGTAGGTGTTTCGAAATGAACAGAATGATATTTGGAATTTTGGCTGTGCTCTTGATGAGCGGAATTGTGTTTGCAGGATTGGCGATAACGGATTACGAAGTTTCACAGGAATC
>DAOVFD010000054.1 GCA_030668565.1 Microcaldota archaeon | reverse complement strand
CAATCAACAAAATAAAAAACGCTTTTTTTACAGAAATCAATCTTTTTGATGGAATCAGCCGCAGCAGGTTCCACGGTATAATTTTCAATCCGCCCTATCTTCCTACCAGTGAAAATGAAAAAATAAAGAGTTCACTGAATTATGCATTTGACGGGGGAAAAGACGGAAGGTTTGTGATAGACAGTTTCCTTTATGATTTTGAAAAACACCTTGAGGACAACGGAGTTCTTCTTTTGCTCCAGAGCGAACTGAACAACGTTGAAAAGACAATAACTGTCCTTGAGGAAAAGGAATTTATGGTTTCAATACGCGACAAAACAGAATTTTTCTTTGAGAAGCTTTATGTGCTTGAGGCAAGACGTCAATAACAGAAATCAGCTACCCACAGGTTCTGGTTCTTTCATCAAACTTTCAGCGAATTCCTTGCTAATTTTCAAATCTAATTCAATTAGTTTTTGAACTACTGGGTTTTCTTTATTTAGTTTATATAACGTCGTGTTGCCAATCTTCCTACTTGCTTTTACAAGTTGGTACTGTTCGAGTAGGGGCCAGATTTTGTATAGTGAGGCTCTAGAGATTTCTGCGTTTTTCGAGATTTCTGTTTTTGTATAGTCAAAGATGCTGTTCTCAATCAGAAAATCCACTACCCGTATCAGAGGGGTATCCCCTAAAAATTCAACAAATAATGATTTTTCCATAATACAGTTAAGAGAGCAAAAATAAAAAAAGCTGCCGAACAGTTAATCAAAAATGGTTTTCTTATTCAAAAACCTACTAACTGTAGTTTAGAAGTCAGTTTGAATTTTGGCAGAAAGGATGAAATTTTTGATATTATTGAAAAATGGAAAATGAAAAAATGATATGAGGAAAACCGAAAAGGAAGTGCCCCTTAAGCTTTAAATACCACCTTTGCTCAAATATATACGAATGATGATATGAACAACCTCTGATCGATGATGAGGCCAACAGCGTCTGACAAATTGTAAAAAAGAAAAAAAGTTCAGTTCTATTGCGACGCCGAAAAGCAATGGGCTGCTTTTCAAGATTATCCGGAATAAAGCTAGAATCATTTTCCGGTAAATTTCAAGAACATTGAATCACTTCAAAAAAATAAAAAAGAAAAAAATAAGTTCAGTAAGGGGAACTGCCGCTCACAGAACTCAAACTTCCCAGTAATGCCGCCATGGCACTGGCAAACAACACGAACAATAGTATTACCAGAAGCACTAGCAGAATCCACGGGAATATTGCAACGAATCCTGCCCTGACATTGCTGAGTTTGTGCACGCTCCTGTAAATAAGGAACGTTGGGTAAATGTAGTAAATCGACAATGCAAAGGCAATCAAGCCACCTAGGCACGGAACAAGCCCGACAATACTGTTTATGACCATTAAACCGCTAGCGACAATGGCAAACTGATAAAACTGGTTTGCAAAAGTTCCTGTTCCTCCAAGGATTTTACACAGGATAAATCCAAGACCAGTAGTTATAAACGGGAGAATAATCAGCAGTATCGGAATGATTACCAATAAAGCCAGTATCCAGATCATTGATGAACCTGCAATAGCTGCAGTATCTGCACCTTCAAATGCACCACCGGCACCTGATAACGCAAGCTGAAGTCCCACAGATATCAGGAGAGTTATGTCCACTACCAATGCTGCAAGCAGATAATACTTCATACCCTCTCCAATCTCTCCCTTTTCACTTGACAGTTGTTTTTCCAGATTATCAGGAATCAGACTCATTACCATTTTCTTATATGTAGCAATAATATCCATTTATTCACCGCTAACCCAATCGTATGTAAATTTTATAAAACCGTCTAAAGGCAAATAATTATATATCTCTTCGGAGAATATGACACATGAAACTCAAAGCTGTATACAATGATATTTGTAGTATAGGAATAGCAGAACATGATGCAGCACTTCTTGCAGATTGCATAGCAAAAAACAAATCATGCTCATGGATTAACAATGACAAAGTCGAAAAGGAAAATGTAAAGGGACTTCTCAACTATATAAAGAACAATAACATCCCAATCGAGCTGAGCATCAAATATCTTGAGACAAGAGAGAAGTATATCTGGGAAGTAAAAATAACCGAAAAGAAGTGAGTATATGCGCCCATTCGCATGCGACGGAGTGCTCATAGAAAACGGCAGGATTCTTCTTATCAACAGGGCAAAGGAACCTGATTTGGGAAAATGGGCCATTCCGGGCGGAAGAATAGAAGAGAATGAAACAGCAGAGGAATGCCTTAAGAGAGAGTTCAAGGAGGAAACGGGCCTTGATGTGGAACCTGTAAAACTGATAGGCATATACTCAGACCCCAAAAGAGACCCGAGAAAGATTATAGGGGCAGCTTATATAGTAAAAAGAATTGGTGGCGAAATAAAAGCAGGGGATGATGCAGGGGAAGCAAAATGGTTCGGGATTGAGGAATTGCCTGCAGAACTGGCATTCGACCACAGAGAAATACTAAAGGATGCGATTATTTTTCCTTCTCGATGAGGGCTATGTCCCCAAGGGAGACCATTTCATCCTGTGCTCTTTTTTCAACACCTGCGGCCTTCCGGGCAACAGACCTGAACTCCCTCATTGCATCGTAAAGCTTTTTCAGGTCCCCTCTAAGTGATTTGAGTTCTATTTCTATATGTCCTACTTCCTTTTCCGCTTCGTCTATATCTTTATCTATGTATCTCTTTTTTCTTCTCGCTCTTTCAATTTCCTTGAGTTCATCGAGCTTTTTGTCCACCTTCTTTACTTCCTTGAGCCATTCCCTTTCAAGCTTCGGGGTATAAGCCTGGGTGGATATCTTGAATTCGAGTATTCTCTTTCTTCTTCTGTATGGTTCGACAACTACTGTTTTGGTCTGCTCCAGGAAAGGCTCCAGCGCTTTCTGCTCGTACTTTTTGTATCTGAGCCTTCTGTTTACTTTCTTTATTTTTTCTATAAGCTCGGCCTTACGCTTTTCGAGTTCTTCTATTTCGGACCTGACTTCTTCCTCGCCTGCCATAGCACCACACAGTAAGTAAAATAAGTGTTTTTTGATTTATCCTATAAAGTATTTAAAAACATATCCTCTCGGTGATTTAAGAGGACATAACGATTTAAAACTACAATGTACTATTTTTTGCCTATGAACGGCGTAAGAGTGCTGCTTTTGATGACGTTGATTCTATCCGTAGTCGTGCATGCAGAATTTATCCTGGAAAGAGTCGAAGTGACCATAAGCGACATACAAACAGACGGCAGCGTAAAGGTAACCGAGGACATAAAGATGATAATAACCGGTGAGCACTCCAGTTCGCTTTATGACAGCGGTTACACCGGCTATTACAATAATGACCTGTCCTTCTGGTCCACAACAACTGAACTGAAAGATGTCAAACGACATCTCAGCCCCACCCATGTTGAGATAAAGGATTTCAGATTAAAACCGCAGCCCAGGGGAAAATGTAATCCCATACAGGATTTGTGCCATGGGGAACTTATACTGGAGTATACCGCCTCTCCGTCATATAACAAGTCTGCCGAAACACCCGCGCCCATAGCCGGGACCGGCCTTTTTACCGTAGACGAATACAAACCAAGAACAAAGAGATACACACTGAATCCGGAGGCTCTTTCATTTACAACCACCGACCAGGGAAACATAATACTGGGTGACAGGGTTTATCTCATAATAGATTTGCCGCAGGATACAGTAGTGCATGATATAAATCCACTTCCCAGAAATGTTGAAATGGAATTGCCTTCAAAGGTTTCGGAACTTTCGTGGAACGATATGATACTCGTCAAATTCTCCCTGATATTTGAAGTAGAAGAAAGTCTTCAGGATGAGGTTTCGGGTTTCTTCATGGGACTGGTTGGCGGGATAGACACCATGATACGCGGGGAGTATGGCTTTGCAGTCCTGATAATTGCAGCTATTTTAATCGGAGGATATTTATATATCAACATGGCAAAGAGGAAAAAGGAGGAGTAAGATGTATAAGGGCGAGAGAGAAATCCTTGAACTGCTGGCAAAGAAGAAAATACTTGATTTTGATGACATTTCAAAAGAAACCGGACTCCACCTTGATACCGTAAGAAGGGCGGTTGAGTCCCTCAAGGGCAATGGTTTTGTTGATGTGAAGAGAGAAGAGTATTCCATTTCTGAAGTAACAAAGGAACTTGAGAATTACGTGAAAAAAGGATTTCCAGAATTCTCGGTTTTCAGAAAAGCTGGTGAGGGTAAAGGTATTTCTGACCTAAGTGAAACAGAAAAAAGAATAGGCCTGGTGTGGGCAAAGAAAAAGGGATTTGTCAGTATAGAAAAGGGAAAACTTGTGCAGATGAAGAAAGCTGCGGATGTTGAAAAGGAAAAGGAACTCATGATTGAAACTTACAGACAGATAAAAACCACTGGAAAAACAAAGAATAAAGTGGTACTTGACAAGTTCTTCCAGAGACACCTGGTACAAAGAAAAACAGCCAAGAAATCGATTGCGGGGTATACCGGAAAACCGGTCAGCAGTATGAAGGAAGAGAAATTCAACGTTAATATCGAGGGCAGTGACGCGCCACTTGGAAAGAAGCATCCGCTGACCAAAATGTCAGACAGGATAAAGAAGATAATGGCCGAACTTGGTTTTGAAGAGATGGAAGGCAGCGTTGTTGAGTCGTCCTTCTGGAATTTCGATGCACTCTTCCAGCCCCAGGACCATCCTGCAAGGGAACTTGCAGATACTTTTTATCTTGAGGGAAAAAGCAAACTTCCCGAAGACAAGAAACTTGTTGAAAGGGTCAGGGAAGCACACGAAAGGGGATGGAAGTACAAGTGGAGCGAGAAGGAAGCGGAGAAAACGGTCTTGAGAACCCATACCACCTGCCTGAGCGCCCGTTATCTGGCAGATATGAAAGACAAAAAACCAAAGAAATATTTTGCAGTGGGCAGGGTGTTCAGGAACGAAGCAACTGACTACAGCCATCTTGCGGAATTCAACCAAGTGGAAGGAATAATAGCATGGGAAGGCGCAACATTCAGGAACCTGCTCGGAGTTCTTAAAGAGATTTACAAAAAACTAGGATTCGAAAAAATAAGATTCAGACCAAGCTATTTCCCATATACAGAACCGAGCCTCGAAGTGGAGGTCTATTTTGAGGAGAAAAAACAATGGCTCGAACTCGGTGGTGCGGGTATATTCAGGCCTGAAGTAAGCATACCTCTTGCCGGAATTTATCCTGTTCTGGCATGGGGGCTCAGCCTTGAAAGACCGCTTATGATTTTACTTGACATGAAGGACATAAGGGATTTTTATAAGAATGACCTTAATTTCCTGAAGTCTGCAAGACCCGGAATATGATGGGTGTTTCCTGATGGATTTGAAAAAGACAGTTTTGGCAGTTCTTCTGGTAGTCGTGCTCTCAATAGTGGCACTGCTCGTTTCCGGCGTCGTGGTGTTAGTGGATGAAGAGCAGGAAGCTGAAGTGGAAACCAGATTCAGTATTACTGAGATGGGGAGGGCAGGCCAGTATGGCTATGTAATCTATGATTTTGCAGGAGAGGGAAACCTCACGCTGATAAGCTACAGGAAGGAAACTTCAAGAGAGATAACTATAATAGACGACGATGAAGGAATGGAGATGGACAGGCTGGAGGAATTCGCAGAAATGTTTAAACCCCTTGAAAAATACGGATATACAATCAAGATAAGCGACCGCAGGAAGATAGGTGACGGGATATATGTTGTGCCGACCGGTGCCATGCCCACCTACGTACTGGATGACATTATAAGCAATGCAACAGACGGTGTCGTCATTTACATAGGAAGCAAGAATTTCGTGCTTAGGGGAGGACTGAGCGAAAGGAACTGGTATGATGAGCTTACTCCCTGGCAAAAAGACAGGATTCTGGTTTATGAAAGCACATCCCTTGGAAAATATCTTGAAGATGGGGATTTCACGGGTGTGGATGACATACTTGAAAACAAGTGGTCCTTCGAAAGAAAGGCAGTCTATCCTCTTTCCGGCCAAGGCAGAAAAACAAGCAAAATTGAAATGACGGAGGGGGATTACATAAGGGTGTTGTATGACCTTAAGGACAGGAAGGGCATAACAGATTCTGTCAAACTGAAAGAGGAAACAAACATCCTGAACCCGAACCCTGAAAGCATCTATCCGTGGGGGGATTCAACACTCACTTTTTATCTGAACAAATCCAACGGCACGGCATTCCTCTCGGTTTTCAAGGACGGAAATGAAGTGAAGAGCGAGATGCTGAAAAGAGTTACGAATGGAAGCGTTTTTGTAAAGCGACTGCAGTTCAAGGAGCCCGGGGAATACATACTCCATGTGAGGGACAACAGCGGCGTAATAGCAAGCGGCATACTTCACCTTAAGGACCTGGGGATAACATATGTCGGCAAAACGGGTTTCAATTATTTCTTCAGGGTTACTGTCGATGGCGCTCCCCTTGATGATGCGGAGGTGACAGCAGGCCTTAAAGATTCTGAAATGAGGAAAAAGTTCTATGTTGATGGCGGGGACCTGGTGATGGGGGCGAATCTCCAGAAAGGGGAAAACATATTCGTGATAGACATCGAATGAACAAGAAAGGAAGTCGCGGTCGAATATGCTGAAGAAAGCATCATCGATTTATACATAAATTACCTCATTCCGGGTATTGTTCTCGTGCTGGTTATATATGTCGTTGCAAGGTTCAGCAGGAAACCGATTTACGTTTTAAGGGCAAGTGAGGGCTCGGGAGATATCAGAAAGGAAATCAGGATAAAAAAATCAGATATCCTTGA
>DAOVFD010000033.1 GCA_030668565.1 Microcaldota archaeon | reverse complement strand
ATTAATTTTTGTAAAATTTAACAACAAGAAAAGAAAGATTATTTCTTAAGTTGTCCGGGAGTCTCTACGACAATCGGTTCTCTGCTTTTCTGTTCCCATGTTTCAATCTCTTGGCTTTCATTGAGTATCACCTTCTTCCTTCGTCCCGGATTTTTTCAGAAGTTCGATTATTTTTTTGCTAATCACTATACACTCCTTATAATATTCTTTTTCTGGTTCTTTTGCCAAATATTCTTCTATACGTGCTAACCCTGTCTTCGCAATGTCTAGTGCTCGTTTACCGTAATAGGCAGTAGCATTTGGATCTGCCCCTGCTTCAAGTAGAGTTTTGATGGCTTGTAAAATAGATGATTTATTACTACAGTAGTGACAGGCAAACCCCAGTGCATGATTTTTTTCCTCAACATCAATTCCCCTATCAAGTAAAAGTCTGAGTATTTCTGGATACCGAGAACGATCTACAACTGCCCAATCTAGTGGACCGAAAGGAAATCCTTCCTCCCGCGGAGTTTTCATGCTCGCTCCTGCATCCAACAGAATTTTAATAGTTTCGAGACTCCAATGTCGCTCCCAATGTCGTCCGTCGCCGTAACCGTAATTATAAACTGCGTGAAATAATGGGCTTTTTCTTTCTTCCGTATTTTTATACTGCCAAAAGTTTACATCGGCCCCTTTATCTAACAGAAATCTTATGAATTTTGGGGAATGAGTACCTATTGCTAGTACCAAAGGGATTCGTTCAGACAGATGTTCGGTAGTATTCACATCTGCCCCTTTATTTACCAGATTCTCTATTTTCTCTAATATTTCTTCTTCGTCTTTTCCTTCTTTTTTCCCAAAAACAATTGTTTCCGCAAGCTCTTCGTTAAGTCGCTCCTGCTCTTCAGGACTCAGTTTTGGCTTAACCTTTGAAATGGTTTCTGGCTCTGCCTTCTTGGCTCTGACCTCTTTCCTGATGTCCTGCTTTTCTCCTTCAACGTTTTTTCCGATTTTCTTATTTTCCAATTTTCTCATCCACATCAACCTCTTTTTTGTTATTTGATGGTATTATGTGGTAATATAGGTATTTAATATATTCTAGGGAAAAACGCAAGAAAAACGAAAGATATATAATATTTTTAGGATAATTAGCGGATATGAAACTGGATAAGAAAGACAAACAGCTGCTTACACTGCTTTATCTTAATTCAAGAATGAGCTTTACGAAGATGGGGAAAAAGCTCAGGTTAAGCAGCAGTGCGGTTGAGAGAAGGCTGAGGAAACTGAAGAAAGAGGGGATAGTAGCGCTAATGTTTGCAGACGTTAATCTGGCGAAATTAGGGTTCAAGGGATATAGGTTGTATTTCAAACTTGATGTGATGGATGTAGAGACGGAAAAAGCGATTCTGAAGCTTTTTGAAGAATTCCCGAGAACGCTCTGGGGAGTTATTTGTGAAGGGGAGTATGACGTGCTATGGAGGATAGTAGCAAGGGACGCGATTGAAGTCGAGAATGCGATAAACCTGATGACAGAGAAGTTCGGGACGAAAATAATCGAGAAGACGGTTATAACAACCACTTATCAGACTTATCTTTCCTGGAACCGGGCATTCGGAGGGGAAAGGCATCCTGAATTTCCTCTTGAAAGGATAACCGAGATTGAAAAATTAAGCGAGAAGGATATGAAGATACTTGCTGCTCTTTACAATAATGCGAGAGCGACGACCATTGATATTGCAAAACTGGTTGGATTGAGTCCTGATGCAGTCCAGTACAGGATAAAGAAGCTTACAAAAGACGAATATATTCTCGGATATACGACGTGGTATGATGCGAGGAAGATGGGGCTGGAATATTACAAGATCCTCATAGGGCTAAGAAACATGACCGGGGATAAGGAAAAGCAGTTTTTGAATTACTGTCTTGAGCATGACAGTGTTGTATTCCTGAACAAAAGCATAGGAAGCTGGGATATTGAACTAGACGTGATAGTAAAAGACACTGTTGAGCTGCATGAGTTTATACTGGGGATAAAAACCAAGTTCGGGCATATTATAGGAAAACACCATTATATCTCGGCAATTGAGGAGAGAATGATGAATCCTATTCGGGAGTTTCTTCCTGTGAAAAAGAAAACAAATATTAACCCGAAACCATAGAATATAATGGGTGAGGGGCAAGCAGCTTACCGTTAATTCGGAGGAAGTTCTGCCCACCAGAGGATGTCGCTCTTAAGGAGCTGGAAACGTAACAGAAACGATACCAAGACCTGAAAAGGCTCGGATGAAACGGACGTTTCCCTTCCGTCGAAGGTGCAAGGCCTTTGCGCCGCTCCTTCATGGTGTGAGCTATGAAGGCATGATGAACTGTAAGGTTCATTCATGTAGTATAATGCTGCTAGCTATGGCAAATCAAAATTTGCCAATTGTGAACGCAGTTCACAGTTTTGTGGCGAAAACAGAAGGCAGACTATGTCCCTCACTGAACTTTTCCTTAGCTTGGACTTAGGTTAAAAGTTCATTAAACTTCTTTAGGTAAAACTAGATACCGAAACCCTGCATTCCGCCGCCTTTCATCATTTTTTCAAGTTTTTTCCTGAAGCCACGGTCCTTCTTGAACTTTTTCATCATTTTCTCCATTTTCTCAAATTGGCTCAGGAATTCACGGATGTCTTTTTCGGACAAACCACATCCCTTCGCTATTCTCTGTATTCTTGTTTTGTTGGACTTCATAAGAGACGGATTTTTCTTTTCGGTTTTTGTCATTGAATTAATCATCGCTTCATATTGTTTCAACTTCTGCTCGCTCTGCTGAACCATCTCCTTCGGAACGTCTGCTGCCCCGAGCATTGAAAACACATTGCTTAACGGACCCATTTTCTTTGCTGCCTTCAACTGCTCATAAAAAGTTTCAATGGTAAGCTCTTCTGTTTCAAGCTTTTTCACATCCTGCTCTTTTGTCGCCTCCTTAATTTTCTCCATCAATCCTTCAATATCAGGAACTCCGAGCAGTCTTCCTACGAATTTTTCAGCATTATAGACCTGCATGTCGCCCATCTTCTCCCCAAGTCCGATGAATGCTATCTTCGTTCCAGTAGCAGCCACCGCGCTAAGAGCACCACCGCCTTTTGCAGAACCATCCATCTTGGTAACAATAACCCCGCTCAGAGGAACTGTTTTGTTGAATTCCTCTGCCTGCTTTCCTGCAACCTGTCCGATATCCCCGCTCATAACCAGATATACCTCATCAGGTTTCAACGCATCGTTTATCTGTTTCAATTCATCAACAAGCTCATCATCAAATGCGCTTCTCCCGGCAGAATCGACAATAACAACATCTTCCTTGCTCTCGGAAAGCGCTTTTTCAACTATTTTTGCAGCATCTTTTTCCCCTTTTATCGTATAAAAACGTGCACCCACTTGTTTTGAAAGCTGTTCAAGCTGTTCCTGTGCTGCAGGCCTGTCAACATCTGCTCCGACCAACCCGACGCTGAGTCCCTTTGTTTTATAATAATGGGCAATCTTGGAGGTTGTTGTCGTCTTGCCCGACCCGAAGAGACCGCAGAGAAGGACCTTGTGCTTGTCCAGCCGCGGCGTATAGCTCTCGCCCATTAAATTAACCAGTTCCTCATAAACAACCTTCATCACGTGCTCTTTCAGGGTAAGGCCTTCGAGCTTCTTTGTCTTAAGCGCCCTCTCCTCTATCTTCTTTGAAAGTGCAAGGACAAGCTTCACATTGACATCTGAAGCGATAAGTACTCTCTGGAGCTCCTTAATCAGGGATTTCACTGCATCTTCGTCAACGTAAGCCCTGCCAGTAAGCTTGGCCAATGCCTCTCTTAATTTCTTGCCTAACATTACATAAAAACTCTGTGAGATAGCGTTTTTAAGAGAGATGGTCGTATAATTAACAGGTCTTGAGGCGGTTCTTATGTACATTCGCTCGCCCATAGTTGTGACACTCGGGCATGTTGATCATGGAAAGACCAGTATTCTTGACGCCGTCAGAGGAACCGCTGTAGCAACAAAGGAAGCGGGAAAGATAACGCAGATGATAGGTGCGAGCTATATCAGGAAAGGAGATATCGACCGGATATCTGGGGCGCTTAAGGGAAGGATGAAATTTGAACTGAAAATCCCCGGGCTGCTGTTTATCGATACCCCTGGGCATGAAGCCTTCACGAACCTGAGGGACAGGGGAGGAAGCATAGCGGATATTGCAGTTCTTGTTGTTGATATAAACCAGGGTTTCCAGCCCCAGACTGTAGAGAGCATAAAGATACTCAAGCAATATAAAACCCCTTTCATAATAGCGGCAAACAAGATAGATGTTATGAACGGCTGGAAAACTCAGCCAACAACTTCTTTTCTTGATTCATATTCCAAGCAGCCCGAATTCATGAAAGAGAGATTTGACGCGAAAATATACGAGATGATGGGAAGAATATCAGAACACGGATTTGACAGTGAGAGGTTCGACAAGGTAAGCGATTTCAGCAAACAGATTGCAATAGTTCCGGTAAGCGCAAAGACAAAAGAGGGGTTGAGCGAGTTGTTGATGTTAATTGCAGGACTTAGTCAGAAATTCCTAGGAAAAAATCTTACCATAGAAGAGAACGGCAGGGGGAGGGGAAGCATAATGGAGGTCAAGGAGGAAAAGGGAATGGGGGTAACAGTGGATGTAATCCTCTATGACGGAGTACTCAAGAAAAATGATGAAGTGTTTTTCCTTACTGTAAACGGGGTAAAAAGAACAAAGGTACGCGCATTGCTTGAGCCTAATGTTATGGGTGGAAAGGAGAGATATAATAATGTTGAAAAAGTAGTTGCTGCTGCCGGGGTCAAAATATCTGCACCGGATTTGGAAGGAGCGTTACCCGGTTCGCCTCTTGATGTTGTTACTGATTTTGAAAAGGATAAAAAAGAAATTGAAAAAACGTTCAAGGATATTGTATTCAAAAAAGAAGAGGTAGGGGTTATTTTACGGGCGGACAGTTTGGGTTCTGTTGAAGCCCTGGTCCGGCTGCTTGAGGAGTCGGGTGTAAAGGTAAAGGAAGCAAGTGCAGGAAAGATAACCAAGAAGGATGTCGTTACGGCTGAAGCGGTTGCGGGTGAAAACAGATATCTCGGCGCCATTCTCGGATTTAATGTAGAGATAACAAAGGATGCAGGAGATGCTGCAGATAACAAGGGAATACCGATTATAGCAAGTGACATAATCTACAAGGTGCTTGAGAACTACCAGGACTGGGTGAAGGATACAAAGGAAAAAGAGAAACAAGAAGCTGCGAAAAAACTGGCATGGCCAGGTAAAATCAAGCTGCTTTCAGGATGCTGTTTCAGGGTCTCAAAACCGGCAATATTCGGTATTGAAGTTCTGGGTGGAAAGATAAGGAAAGGATGCAAACTGATGAACAGGAACGGGGAGGTCATAGGCGAGATAAGGGAGATACAGCACGAGAAGGAGAAGCTTGATGAAGCAGTTGCCGGCAAGCAGGTTGCGATTTCATGCAGTGGAATTTATTACGGAAAGGATGCGTGTGAAGGTGATATTCTTTATACTTACATTTCAAAGGGAGATATTGAAAAATTTGAGGGTCGGCCAGGAGTATTTACTGATGATGAAAGACCTGTTTTTGATGAAATAAAGAAGATAGTTGTCGGTTCTCCTTTCGGATAGCATTTTTAAACGATAGCAGCCAGAATAATTCTATGGAAGAACAGGAAGATGATCTAGACGAATTCAGGAAAGTCGGGAAGATAGGGTCAAAGATAAGAGAGGATAGCAAGCGACTGATAATGGTTGGCGAGCCCCTGCTGGACATAGCCGAAACAATAGAGGGAATGATAACCGAGGAAGGATGCAAACCCGCCTTTCCGGTAAATATTTCAATCAATGATATCGCTGCGCATTACACCCCTGAAATCGATTCTGAAATATTGCTTGGTGGAAAGGGTGTTGTGAAGATAGATATAGGCTTGGAACTCAACGGTGCGATAGCGGATACTGCATATACCATTGATTTGGACGGAGAAAACGGAAAACTTGTGGAAGCTTCGGAAAAGGCACTTGAAAATGCGGTTGCTGCCATCAAGCCAGGAGCAAAAATAGGCGAAATCGGGGAAATAATCGAGGAAACGATAAACAGCTACGGATTTAAGCCCATAAGCAACCTTACAGGGCACAAGATTAAAACAGGATTACTACATGCGGGTGTTGAGATACCAAATGTGAAGAGCAATGACCCTTATGAGCTAAAAGCAGGGGAGATTTTTGCAGTGGAACCCTTTGCTACAACGGGTGCCGGTTATGTCGAGGACCAGGAACAGGTCGGGATATTCAGTCTCTATTCTCCTGCAGCCGTTCGGATGAGACAGTCAAGGAAAATAATAGAATATGTAATAACGGAATACGGTGGCCTTCCTTTTGCAGAGAGGTGGATACGCAAGAAATTCCCCTCAAGACTGCTTGTGAGTGCTGCCTTGAAAGAGCTTCTTGAAAGCCATTTCATCAAGGGATATCCCGTTCTCAGGGAAGCGGAAAAAGGGCTTGTTTCCCAGACAGAGCACACAATACTTATAACTGAGGAGGGGAATGAGGTGCTTACCAGGTGAGGTTCGACCTTAGGAAGGTTCTTCGCAAATATGGTAAAAAATATTCTGAACTTCTTGGAATAAAGCTAAAAGGCGGGAAGGATAACGAGATATTCAAATGGTTTATAGCAAGCATTCTTTTTGGTGCAAGGATAAATGAAACAATAGCAGTCAACACCTATAAAGCGTTTGAAAAAAACAACCTTCTGAATTTCAAAAGCATGAGAAAAGCCAGTTGGAATAGACTTGTTCATGTTCTTGATGACGGTGGTTATGTCCGATATGATGAAAGTACGGCCAGCAACCTTATTGTGTGTGTGAAACTCCTGGAAAGAAAGTACAAAGGGAAGATAAGCAATATTCATAAGACTGCGAAAGACAACAAAGATTTAGAGGAAAGGCTTCAGGAATTCAAAGGCATAGGCCCCACAACAGTAAATATTTTCCTAAGGGATTTGCGGGGAATCTGGAAAAAGGCAGACCCTAAGCTTGGACATCTTGCAAGAATAGCTGCAAAACAGTTGAAGATAAAGGATGCAAAGGAATTCTGGAAGGAGAATAAAGTACGTGGATACGACTTTGTAAACTTTGAAACTGCTTTAATGCGGCTTGGTAGGGAAGCAAGAAGGAAAAAGTGTAAAGTTAAAATGCTTATTTAACTCTAATATACGTTAAGGGCCCGTGTGGTAACCTGGATAACCGGCAGGGCTTCGGATGCATTCTCCCGATTGCAGGAGTGACTCTGAGCTGGGGGTTCAAATGCTTGGTCTGGCGACCAAACTTGCCAGCAAGCTGACAATCCCCTCGGGCCCGATTTATCATTAAGGTCTACTGTTTCGTGGCGTGCCTTGCATGGCTAAGCACTAAGTGGTGAAAATCCACTCTTCCCAATTACCTGTTTGGGGAAGTAGTTGAAGAGACCCTAAAGGTCTGGCATCCGCGATTTTCTTTTTCTTTAAAATTTTTACTATGTCAACACGGCGTCTGCGCCTTGGTGCTTCTTTGTATTGTTGTAATGATATACCCCACATATGCTGCAGCTGCACCCTTTCCGGGTTTCACATACGATAGTGATAGATCCCCAGCCAGTCCAGATAACGACTTCTAGGATGGTGCCTTAGTTTATTTCTTCCTTTTTTGATTATTTGATTTAACCGTTTACGAGATACTCTAAACAACTTGGCGATTTCAGCTGTAGAATGTTTTTCTTCTTCAATTCCATAGTATAATCTTATTGCTTTCTCTTCTCTTCTGGATATTGTTTTAAGAGCCTCCTTCACCGCGGTGACTAAAACGGTTTTTCCTACAAGCTCTTCAGGTCCTTTTGTGTGTTCACCATCTCCGGTGGTAATGCCCCCAAGCTGTTCGGCGGTGAATACCTTGTCTTTTTGAATTATCTTGTTTTCAAGAGCATACCATAAGAAATGCCTATAATCCTCGCCTTGTGCCCATCTTCTCAACCAATTTCTTAAAAGGGTCTCACCATTTCCACTGAAAAGAGGATGATAAAATTTTACCCTCTTGAATTTAGTGAATGATAACTCAGTGAAATCGATATCATCCCTGCTTAAAAGAATCTCGCGTAAAATTTTCCTGTTTGTAAAATCTATTTTCTCTCTTTTCCTTTCTGTCCTGTCTACCTTGAAAACTTCCTTGATTTCATAAGAGACTTGTAATTTTCCTGCGACCCTAATTCTTTTTCCTTCTTTCAGTTCCTTTTCTTCTTTATCTTTCATTTCCTTTGGCGCTAGTATAAGCCCTCCCTGTTTGTAAACTGGTTCTTCAAATACATGATGAACAAGCAACGGCTGCTCTCCTCTTTTGTAGAGATCCTGGAATTCAGCAACTATACCTACCTTCTTACCAGGGTAGACACGAAGGACCCTACCTACCATCTGCATTTTTACAACTCTTGAGTAAGTGGGCCTCAGATTCATCTCTAGAATAACTCTATTGGAATCCCATCCTTCTAATAACACATCTCTTGTTGTGAGAACATCGAGCGAGCCTTCTTCGAATTTTCTCAGTATCTTTTCTCTTTTTGGGACAGGCACTTTTCCATGAATATGGTCTGCCTTTACTTCTGACTTTCTAAGATATTTTGCAAAATCCTCAGCATGTTTCTGGGTTACGCAGAAAGCAATCGCAGGTACGCCTTTGAATCCATCAAGATAGAAATCCCTTGCTGCTTTGTTTCTGGCTATGATATTGAGATGTTTTTCTGCTTCAGCCTCATTAAGGGCCTCGTGTCCGTACATTATGCTTACATCTGACAAATCAACATTAGTCTCGATTATGAATCCTCTCAGTGGTGCAAGAACACCCATCTCCACCGCTTCGCGTAAGGGCATATTGTAAATCTTTTCATCGAAGATATTCCAGATGTGCTTGTCCTCATTGAAGGCAGGGGTTGCAGTCAATCCTATTTCAATATCACCAAGCACTTCGTGAAGCTTTGAACGTTCTGGTGAAAGCGACCTGTGTGCTTCGTCATAAAAGACAATATCAATGTCTTCCGGTAATTCTCCTGAACGCATAAGGTTAACTGCAGACTGATAGGTTGTTACAATCACCTGTCCGCTCAAGTCTTTTCTTCCTTTGTAATATATCGAAGTTTTCAGATTTGCGCGTTCTATAAGTTCCTGATAATCCTGGAAAGCTATTTTTATGGTGGGCGCTAATACCATGGCTTTCAAGCCTATCGCACGGGCTATCTCGGCTGCTACAACTGTTTTTCCAGAGCCTCCGGGCATTACAATGGCACCAGATGCCCTATTGCCAGCTTCAACCTGTCTAACCGCCTTTTCCAGAAAGTTTCCAACCGCTACTAAAGCGGAATTCTGATAATCTCTTACTGCCCTTCGTTCTACAAGTGCCCTATCCTGAAAACGTTGCACCGCTGAACGTAACCTTTCGACTCTTTGGGTATTTGGATTATTAACTCTCTCCCCTGCTGATTCTGGCATAACGTACATATATACATAGAAATAATTAAAAAACCACGTAACAACTGCTTCAACACAAGCACTCCCTTTTGGTGCTCGTTTTATACAATAGGTCCAGTGTTTCGGATTTTGTGGGTTGCAGATAACTTTCGAAAG
>DAOVFD010000003.1 GCA_030668565.1 Microcaldota archaeon | reverse complement strand
GCGGAAAGGAAGAGAGAACTTAAATCCCTTGAAAAATCTTTACACAGAAAATTAAAAGGTACGGACATAGAACGGGCTTTTACTGCAACCACCTACCTGACTGCTGCAGTGAACGGCTTTTCCCCATTTATTGCCGCGATTATAATACTTGCCCCTTTCATTCTGGCACCATCAGGATTTTCGGCAAAATCAGTATACCTTTTCTCATTCATTCTTGCTGCAACGGTTTTCATGCTGCTTGGGGCATATCTCGGAAAGGTATCAAAAGAAAACATACTCCTGTCTGCAATCAAACTGCTTACTGCAGGAATAATATGCATGATTGTGATAATGCTTCTTTCAGTATAAGTCAAACACCTGACAAAAACATAACCAATTAAAAACCTTAGTTCAAAAAAGAGAAACATGGAAACCATGAAGCCATTAGTTCTATTGCTTTCACTGATTATCATATCCGGAATTGTCAGCGCTGCCCCGGACACAGATGACGGCATAAATGTTATCGAGTATTACGGCACAGGATGCCCACATTGTTTAAGGGTCGTCCAGACGCTTGAGGAACTGCAATCCGAGTATGACCTTAATATTGAGGAAAAGGAAATTTATTTTGATTCCAAGAATAGGCAGGAGATGTTCAACGCATACATACAGTTCGGCATTGACCCAAATCAGGGAGGAGTGCCGACTATGCTCGTAGAAAACCGCTCGATGATAATAGGCGAAGTGAGCAAAGACAGATTCAGGGAAATATTCGATGGGCATGTTTCAAATGCAACTATGGGAGGGGTTTTCACAGAACACTCATTCAGTCCGATAGAAGAAAGAGATGTTACCACTCAGCTCACTATTGTAACCATCCTGGGTGCTGCACTCGTAGATTCCATAAATCCATGCACCATTACAGTCATGGTTATGCTTTTGGGAGTGATACTGATATCAAAAGGAAAAAAGAAAATGGCACTGGCGGCCACAACCTTCATAGCGGTGATTTTCGTTGCATACTTCCTCATGGGTCTTGGAATCCTTACGGCGATAACAAGCACCGGCCTGACAAATATATTCTATTATGTAGTAACAGTAGCGGCATTGCTGCTTTCGATTATGGAATTCAACGCATATTTCAGATACAGGCCGGGATTCTTTTCTGTTGAGATGCCAATGTTCATGAGACCTTATATCAAGAAAATAATGAAGGGCGCTACTTCCATACCTGGGGTTGCGTTTGCAGCTTTCCTGTGCTCGTTGTTTCTGCTTCCCTGTTCCTCAGGACCGTATCTCATGGTCCTCAGTATGATAGCAAAGGCAGTAACACTAAGGTCCCTTCTCTACCTTGTAGTTTACAACTTCGTGTTTGTTCTGCCGATGGCGGCTATAGCATTTGTAGTATACATGGGCAGAACAAGTGTTGAGGAGATAGGGGAAATGAGAGAAAAATACATCAGGCAGATACACCTTTTATCAGGAATAATACTGTTCTGCCTCTTCATTCTGATGCTCTACCAGATATTTGACGGGGGGGGCTAGGGAACAAGGTCCTTTTTCCATTTATCAGAATTCTTTATTATTTTCCTGTAAAAATCGATGAATGCAACAGTCTCCATTTTTATATATTCCTCTATTGCCCGATAGTTTTTGTTTTCATAATAATCCTTTATTACACTGCCGCTGCACGGCTTTGAGCTGAACCTGTGAAGGCCTGAGCCCTTGAATTCCCCTCCGTTAAGCAGAACCGCAAAATGCTTCAGGTCTATGTAAGGCATGCTGTGGAACTCCGATTCGCTCATTCTCGTTCCAACGTATTTTGCGAACTTGAACCTGAAGAAATCAAATTCGAAATTAAGGTTGAAGCCTACCGGAACGAAGTCCCAGGTTCTTCTGTTCTGCATGAATCTTGAATAAAAATTCTTCACAATCTGCTCCTCGGACGATTCCCATGATTTCAGGATGTTGAGGTCGCCTACCGGTTCCCCGTAGGGGTCTATCTGCTGGTACTGGATGGTAATTATCTCGTCCCTGAGGGGATTTGGCCTAGGTCCCCTGGAATAAGTTTCTATATCCAAATAATAGCGTGCCATAAACAAGACCTCAGACAACATTTCTTTTAAAAACCTTCGCCTATTTAAGAATATCTGCGCTTTTTGGCGTCAGTTCTATGTATGTAGAGCGAGCCGCAAGGTGATTCCAAATGAAAACAACGAGCATAAAGAAACTCAAATCCAGAAAGGATAATCCGGTTTTACTCTCCCTGATAGAAGTGCTCATCAAGGAGAAGAAGCCGATATGGAAAAGGGTGGTCTACGAACTCTCACGGCCCAGACGGCAGAGGGTCCAGGTCAACATCAGCAAGCTTGAGTCATACGGAAACGACGGGGGAATTGTCCTGGTGCCCGGAAAGGTGCTGGGCTCAGGAAGCCTCTCAAAGAAACTTACCGTGGCGGCATTTTCATTCAGTGACAGCGCAAGGAAACTGATAACCGATGCGGGAGGAAAGGTAATCTCTATAGAAAACCTTTACAAGTCAAACCCGGGCGGCAAGGACGTGCTGCTCCTGAAATAGGTGATAATCATGATAGTAATTGACGGAACTGATGTTATTTTCGGCAGGATGGCCAGCCTTGTTGCCAAAAAAGCAATGACAGGGGAGGAAGTACATCTCATAAATGCCGAGAGGATAATACTCAATGGAAGACCCGCTGACCTTATTGAAAGATATCTCGAAAGAAGAAGAGCGAAGAACAAGGCAGATCCAGAGCATTCACCAAAATGGCCAAAGGTACCCTACATGCTTGTAAAGAGAATGATAAGGGGAATGCTTCCGTGGAAAACGGCAAGGGGTAAAGAGGCGTACAAAAGGATAATTGTTTATACCGGCAATCCAAAAGAACTGAAAGCCGGTGAATTCAAGGCCAAAAAGCATGACGGCATATCACCGCACATTACGGTTGAAACGCTTTGTAAAAGGCTCGGGCATAAAAGGTAGGTATTATGGTTGCAGAAAAAAAGAAGAAAAGAACAAAAAAACCAAAGAAAAGGGCTCCGAAGGAGAAAATTTCGACAGCAAGGGGAAAGAGAAAGGAGTGCAAGGCAAGGGCAAGGATAAGAAAGGGAAAGGGAACAGTAAGAATAAACCGTAAAACCCTCCAGTCTTTCAACAACAAGTACATCAGGGAGATAATAAGGGAGCCGCTCAGATACATAGGTCCTGAAGCAAACGAAATAGATATCAGTGTTTCAGTAAACGGTGGCGGAGTTATGGGGCAGGCACAGGCAGCGAGAACCGCGATAGCAAAGGCTCTTGTGGAATACTTCGACAAGATGAACCTCAAGGATAAGTTCAGTTCAATAGACAGGTCCCTGCTTGTTGAGGATACAAGAAGGGTTGAGTCGAAGAAATACAGAGGACCGAAAGCAAGGGCAAGATACCAGAAGTCATACAGATAATCATAAGGTGATAGTTTGGAATTTCCGGTAAGATGTTTTACGTGTGGTGCCGTTATAGGGCACTTGTATGGGGATTACGAGAAACTGGTTAAGGAGAAGTCGCCCGAGGTCGCGATGGATGAACTCGGGGTCCACAGATACTGCTGTAGGAGAATGTTCATCTCGCATGTAGACATCGTGGATACCATGACAAAGTATACACGGGTATAATCACCTGGGGCCGTAAGGTAACCTGGTTATCCTGCGAGCTTGGGGTGTTCGTAATCTGAGTTCAAATCTCGGCGGCCCCATATTTCGGTTACGAAATTTCCAAAAAATAAAGGAGGTAATACGTATGGTTGAAAAAACAGCTGGGTTGCCTGTCAAACAGGATATGCTTCTTGAAGCAGGAGTTCACATAGGTACGATGATAAGAACCAATGACATGAAAGAATTCGTATTCAAAAGAAGGAACGACGGACTTTACATTTTGGACATAAGAAAAACGGCCGAGAGGCTTATCGAGGCCGCAAAACTCCTTGCAAGATACAATCCTGAAAACGTGCTCATAGTGGCTTCAAGAATTTATTCAAGCGGCCCTGCATCAAGATTCTCAGCACTTACCGGAATACCTGTAGTAAAAGGAAGGTTCGTGCCCGGAACAATGACCAATCTCAGTTCAAAGAACTTCAAGGAACCTGAAATCATTCTCGTATGCGACCCGAAAGGTGAAAGGGCGGCAATATCCGAAAGTGCAAAGAACGGTGTGCCTGTTATTGCCTTGTGCGACACTGACAACGAAACAAAATTCATAGACTTCGTGATTCCGATAAACAACAAGGGAAGACGCTCCCTCGCACTCGTATTCTACATTCTCAGCAGGGAACTCATGCTTGCACAGGAAAAAATAAGCTCTTACGATGAATTCAAATACGACCTCGGCTATTTCGAAAAAATGATTGAAGAGAAAGAGGAGAAAGCACCCGAGGCTGCCGAAGAGGTAAAGACAGAAGAGGAGAAGCCGAAAGAAACAAAAGAGGAACCAAAGAAGGAAGAAAAGGCAAAGGAAGAACCAAAGGAGAAGCCCAAAGAAACAAAAGAAAAACCTAAAGAGGAGGAGAAAGAAGCACCCAAGGAAGAAAAGGAAGCACCAAAGAAAGAAGAGAAGAAAGCCCCAAGGAAGAAAGCAAAGAAGAAAAAGGAAAAGCCCAAAGAAACAAAAGAAGAACCAAAGAAAGAGGAAAAGAAAAAATAACCTATAATGTTTCTTCTTTTTTAAGCTCGCATCTTATATCCACAGGTTTTTCCATTCTTGTCTCGATTACCCCGTCCCTGTTGAAAACGTATAGCGTCATGACCACCCTGTAAATCTGGGGATTGGTGTAATTGTTTGCAAATACCCTGATTGCCTTTTCGAGGTATTCCTTTTTCGTTATTATTCCAAGCCTCACCCTTCCACGGCCAAGCTCGCTGGTCGGGCTGAGCGATATTTTTCCAGGAACCTTCACTTCTGCCTCGCACCACACCGGCTCCTTTCCCCGGTTCTCCACACGAAGTATTATCTCTGTGTGGTTGGCCGAATATGCAAAAATAACGTTCGGATGAGTTCTCACTTTCAACCCTATCAGATAATCACCTGCTGAAAGTACTAAGAGAAATAACATTTTAATTGTTGTCATAGAAATTAAAAGCATGATTCCGGAGGCAAAACTCATAAAATCAGAGATGGTAATACGGGAGCTTGCACTTCCTGACGATGTTCTTCTTGCAAGAAAGTCAATAGTAAGATGGCTGGCCCTTTCGCTGGGCCTTATAATGCCGAATGAGAGCAGGACCCTGCTGCTTGACATCTTCGACATTCTTATTGAATTTCATCTGAAGGGAGATGAACCGACCACAAAGGAGATAATAGAACGTCTCGGGGAACTCAACGGGCAGGAACAGAATCCCAAAGCGGTTTACTACCATCTCCAGAGGCTCACAAACATGGGCGTACTGGAGAGGAAAAAAGGAAAATATTACTTTGGAGACGGGAACGGGGAAAGGCTTTCCGATGTATTTAAGAATTTTTATAAAAATAAAACAGACAGTACTTTCTTCAACATAGAAAAAGCGCTGAAGAGGCTTGAAAGCAGCTATAAATAGGGTGATAATACTATGGAATTATCCGGATTTTACAAACTCAGTGTAGAAGAAAGATTGAAAAAAATAAAGGAGGTTGCAGGACTTACAGACGAAGAGGCAGAACTTCTTAGGGATGGCGGGGCATTGAAGATTGAAGTTGCGGACAGGATGGTGGAGAATGCCATCGGTGCTGTTCATCTTCCCCTGGGAATCGCCACTAATTTCAAAGTCAATGGAAAGGAATATCTGGTACCGATGGCGATAGAAGAGCCTTCAGTCATAGCCGCGGCATCCAAGGCAGCGAAATTAACCCTTCCTGACGGATTCAGGGCAGAAGCGGAAGAACCGGTTATGATAGGACAGATTCAGCTCGTAGGAGTGGATGACGCGGTTGCTGCAGTAAAGAAACTTGAAGAAAAGAAAGAGGACATTATGAAGCTGTGCAGCGAACAGCTGAAAAACCTTGAAAAATACGGTGGGGGAATAAGAGACGTTGTTTTCAGAATGCTTAAAACTCCAAGAAGGGACATGGTCATTGCGGAATTCGAGGTTGATATGAGAGATGCCATGGGAGCCAATATGATGAACACCATGCTTGAGGCGGTAAGTCCCACTGTTGCGGAATTTGCAGGCGGTGAAACCAGGCTCAGGATAATATCCAACCTTGCGACAAAAAGAAAGGTAAGGGCCAGAGCGGTATGGAAAAAAGATAAGCTGGGTGAAGGCGCTGTGGATAAAATACTTGACGGTTACGAGCTTGCGGCAAACGATATTTACAGGTGTGCAACGCATAACAAGGGGGCAATGAACGGGATAGATGCTGTTGCACTTGCATGCGGACAGGACTGGAGGGCAATCGAAGCAGGGATGCACGCTTATGCTGCGATTAGTGGGAAGTACAAACCGATTACGCATTTTGAAAAAGATAAAGAGGGCAATTTGACGGGAACTATAGAATTGCCCATGGCTGTTGCAACTGTTGGAGGAGCAACAGGGACACTGGACACTGCAAAAGTAAATCTTAAGATAATTGGTGCCAAAACTTCGCAGGAACTTGGAATGATTATGGCATGCGTCGGGCTTGCCAATAACTTTGCTGCCCTTTATGCGCTTACGACAACAGGAATACAGGAAGGCCATATGAAACTTCATGCAAGGAACATTGCGGTTTTGGCAGGAGCTTCAACTCCTGAAGAGATAGACGGGGTTGCGGAAAAAATGGCGAAGGAAAATAATTATACTTCGGATTTCGCAAAGAAAGCACTTGATGAAATAAGGAAAGGATGAGAGTATGAACGGGCTAATCGTTTATTTTATATTCGGAATTTTTTCATTTATCGTCACTTTCTTTTTTACCAAGATTCTTGTTCCAAGACTGAAACGTTTCAACATAGTCGGAAGGGATGTAAATAAACCTGACAGACCGGAAGTTGCGGAGATGGGTGGAATCGCAATAGTGGCAGGGTTCACTGCCGGTGTGCTTCTTGCAATATTCTTCAATACGTTTTTTGATTTCGATTTCAACCTTGTTCATGTCCTTGCCGCAGTGATAACCATTCACTCGCTTGCATTAATAGGAATAGTAGACGACCTTCTTGACGTTCCTCAATATGCGAAGGCTTTTCTGCCGTTGTTTGCTGCAGTTCCTCTTATTGCAGTAAGCGCTGTCGGGAGCACTGAGATGGTAATTCCCTTTATAGGAAATATTGATTTCGGGATAATCTATGTCATTGTCCTTGTTCCGATAGGAGTTGCGGTGGCTTCAAACCTCTCCAACATGTTCGCGGGATTCAACGGACTTGAGGCAGGAATGGGTTCTGTAATGTTTGCGGTGATGGCATTCATAGCAATAGCACATGGTTCTGCTGAAATGGCAATACTCTTTGTACCGATTCTGGGTTCTCTTCTTGCATTCCTGTTTTTCAACTGGTATCCTGCAAAGGTATTCCCGGGAGATGTCGGAAACCTTACGATAGGTGCTATTCTTGCAAGCGGAGTTATAATAGGAAATATGGAGACTGCAGGCGCCATTCTGATGATTCCCTATGTTGCCGACTTCTTCATAAAGGCCTACAAAAAATTCCCGAGCAGCAAATGGTGGGGAGAATACAGGATGGGAAAATTATATGCGCTTGAAGGGAGAATAAGGGGGCTTGCACAGCTTGCAATGAAAGTTTTCAGGGGAATTTCGGAAGTGAATCTGGTTCTGTTTTTCATAGGAATAGAAGTGATAATCGGGATTGTTGTTCTTGCCCTTTACCTGTAGATTTCTTTCATCTTTAATTCCTTGTTCAGTTTTTCGTAGTCCACAACCCTGCCTATATCATGCCAGAGTTTTTCAAAAACATAGGCATTTATCTTCTCTCCCGACTCCAGCAATCTGGGAAAGACGTTTTTTGCAAAATCCTCTTTCTCTTTTATATAATCAAATATTTTGGGCTCAAAAACATAGATTGCTACATTGTAGAGATTTTCAATCAAAGGTTTTTCCTTGAACTTCACAACTGCCCCGTCCTTTACTTCAGCAACCCCGTATTCCAGGGGTATTTTTCCCTTAAGCAAAGCAATCGTTGCAATACATCCGCTTTTCTTATGATGTTCAATCATTTCTTTCAGGTCTATGTTTGTTATGTGGTCCCCCATCACAACAACAAAGGTGGAATCCACTTTGTCTTTAAGAGGTAAAATAGAGCCGGCAGTATTCATCTTCTCTTTTTCTATAGCATACTCGATTTTTACCCCGAATTTGCTTCCATCACCGAAATATTCCTCTATCTTCTCATACATATACCCGGCAGTTATTATGCAGTCTGTGAGTCCGTTTCTTTTCAGGTTTTTGATAACATAATAAAGAATCGGCTTCTTATCGTCACCTATCGGAAGCATGGGTTTTGGCACCTTGTATGTATAGGGCCTGAGCCTTGTTCCTTCACCACCAGCAAGTATGAACGTTTTCATATTTTCACCTTATGAACAGAAATCCTATTAAACCACCGACAGCAGAGCATATAAAGTTTGTAGTTCCCTTTGTTCCTATTCCCTTTTCCTCAAGTATACCGAATAAAGTATCTGCAAATGAACCGAAGAACCCTGCAATGCTTACCAAAAGTACCTGCCCCGGGTCTATTGAAAACAGGAAGAATGCTATTACGCCAAGAACCGTCGCACCAACAAGTGAGGCCACAGTTCCAATAACACTCATGGCACCGCTTGTCCCCGGTTTTACCTCCTTCAGATTTTCAAGAGAAACCGGCTTGCCTTTTCCAAGAACACCTATTTCGGATGCAAAGGTATCTGAAGTAGTGGCTGCAAGCGATGCTATAAACGGAACCGGACCTATGTATGGAGATAAGAAAGCAAGTATTGTGGGCATCAGTCCGTTTGAGAGAACGTTTTCCCATCCGCGCTCATGCTCGTATATGCCCATGTTCCTCTTTATGTTGTGCTCGTATCTTGTTGCTATAATCCCAAGCATGAGAAAAGAAAGCATCAGAATAAGATAATCAAGTCCGCCGTAAACGAATATTATAATTCCCATTGATATAGCTAATATCACTCCTCCCCTGTCCAGTACTCTCATAAGAACCACTCAAGTAGGACAAAATTGAAAATTTTGTCCGCATTGGAAACCGATAGGATTTCCAATACAAAAATAAAAAAAGAAAAAAATTACTCTTTTGAAAGAGTTATTTCAATTGCCGAGACTTTGTTCATTGAGCCGTCTTCAGAGGTCAGTTCCTCTGTGGCTATGATGATATCCTTGAGTTTCGCATCGGGCATGAATCTGTTTCTTACTATCTCGGCTACATCGACAGCCCTGGAAATAAGTTTTCCCCTTGCTTTTATAGCCACTTCCTTTGCACCGTTGTTGAACTGTGTTACAACAGCCAAAACGTATCCCATGGCGCCCTTCTTTCCTACAAAAACTACGTTGTCGTCTCCGCCTCTTCTTGCAGGTGCTTCAGCTTTTGCAGGCGCTTCTGTTGCTGCAGGCGCTTCCTTAACTTCCGTTACTTCCTCTTTTTTCTCTTCTTCTGCCATTGTTTTCACCTTTGTATAGTTGTTAGTTAGTAGTCAATGAATATGCCTCTCCGTTTTATATGAACCATGAAGGAATTTAAATGTTTCTAAGAAGCCGGAAAAAGAGAAGAAGGAAAGAAAGCTACTCCTTCTTGCCGATGTAGAAGATGAAGTAGCCATCCTGTTGGCGATATCGAAGACGACCTCGCTGGGGGTAAAATCCGTATCGTCGGTAGTACATATTTCATGATTTTTGTATCATGGATAATACAAATTTTTGCTATTTTTGTATCATAGATAGTACATATTTATAAAGTTTTTGTATCATCGGTAATACATGAAGGAGATAATAAAAAAGATTATCGCGGAATTCTGGGACAAGGACGTCTCGTACGTACCGAGGAAAAAAATCACGGAAGAGCTTGCAATGGCAAAGTCCTCAATTGTAATAATAGGACCCAGAAGAGCTGGCAAGAGTTATACGATATACGAAATGCGTGATGCGATAATGAAAAAAGGCGCAGAGAAGCAGGATTTTCTTTATATCAATTTTGAAGATGAACGGCTTTCCGGCTTCAAAAAAGAGCAACTGGACCTGATACTCGAAGCGTACCACGAGATGCGCGATAAGAAACCGATAATTTTTCTTGACGAAATACAAAATGTTACCGGCTGGGAAAAGTTCATAAGACGGCTTGCCGATGACACTTATAAGGTGGTAGCCACCGGCTCAAATTCAGAATTATTGAGCAGGGAAATAGCCAAGAGACTTGGTGGAAGATTCCTTGAAACTGAGATATACCCCCTGGATTTCAAGGAGTTCCTTACATTCAAGAAGATGGAGATGAAAAAGGAATATTTTTATTCCAAAGAAAGATTTAAGCTAAAAAAATATTTCGACGAATATTTGCTTTACGGCGGCTTCCCGGAGGCGGCTTTTTTCTCCGAGGGAGACAACAAGATAAAGGTAATTAAAACCTACTTCAATCTGGTTTTTTACAAGGATCTGGTAGCTAAAAAAGGGCTTGGGAATGAAACTGCACTAAAATTCATAATAAAGAAGTTGAGGGAGAACATAGGGAATATAATCACGCCAAGGGCGATTTATGCCTCGCTGAAGAATGCTGGCATAGAAGTCGGCCCAAACACGGTAGAAAAATACATTGGATATCTGGAAGAAGCTTTTCTTGCAATTCCATGCCAGCACTTCGCAAAATCAGTTGCCAGGCAGGAGAGAAAGAAACGCTATTTCGTGGACAATGGGTACATAAAGATGTTTGAAGTCAAGGAGGACCTCGGCCTTCTTTTAGAGAATCTCGTATTTACCGAATTCATAAAAAAAGGAAAAAAGGTAGGTTATTACCAAGGCAAAAAGGAATGCGACTTCATAGTAGAAGGCAGGGAAGCAGTGCAGGTGGCATACGATTTGAACGAAGAAAACGAAGGGAGAGAGACTAAAGGGATCATAGAGGCGATGGACGCCTGCAAACTCGAGAAAGGCACGATAATCACCTACGACCAGGAAAGAGAAATTGAAAAAGAAGGGAAAAAAATCCAGGTAGTGGCGGCATGGAAATGGGCGCTGTCGGCATAACTGTGTTTCTAAAAAGAAGGGATTAGTATTCCCTGATGCCTACGTAGTAAACTGAGTATGCTACCCTATCCGCAATATAGTAAACTACCTGCGTGTCATCTATAGAAGCAAACACAGAGCCTCTTTCTGTTATTGTCCCTTCTTCTATGAAAGAAAAGGTACGTCTTTCATTAACCGGTCCTGCCCACTGGTAAACCAAGTTATCACTCCTGAACACTGGTTCACTACCCGCATCGATATAGTTTACGTCAAGATTGAATGAATCGCCGGTGGTTGCGAAATATATGAACGCATAATCTTCAGAGCGTTCGGCATAGTGTGTGCCCTCAGCTACTCTGAACACAAATTCGGGTCTCAAATCAACTTCTCTTTCAGGATCGTTGATTGAATCCATTGCTCCATCATCCCATTTGCCCCATGAGATGCTTCCCATAAATTCATCAGGAGAGAGGGAGATTCTAATCGCTGGCATCATTCTGTCAGTATTATATTCCTGTACAGCATACTGGTCGCTTGACGGGCTAAGTTTCATGAAAAGCGCGCCAGATTCAAGGCTTCCAATTGGTTCATCGCATTGAGCGCCGTTTGTGGCTACGTATGCCAAATTGTTTTCAGCACCCAAATCAATTGCAAAAAGAGGTATATCAGACCTGATTACCACGAAAGGTGGTGTGATCTCGCAATCAGCAAATGAACCACTAGCACTGTCAAAAACTTCACCAAGATGAATCGTTGCTACAGGTGCTAACTCAAAAGTAAGTTCACTCCTCTCTACATCAGTAATATCAAGTCCATCATAGCACAAGGATAACTCAGCGTATGGGAAGTTGAAACCTTCTCCCTTAGGTAGTCTCACATCCCCACTACTTGAAATATCTGCTACATCATCGGCATAAACACCGATTGTCCTTAGGTGGTCCGCCTGGAAGTTTGCATGTATCGCAGCAGCATCCTTATTCTTCCAGCCAACAACTCCCTCCCAGTCACGGAACCTGTCATAATCAGGGTCAAGGTGCTGACCGTCTTCGACTTTTATTTCATCAGAAAATATGGACATATCGGCCCAGACAGCTCTGAATGTATAACCAGGAGCAACATTCCAGACGTGTAATCTGTATATCCTTCCCTCGATGTTGAATTCCTTTGTCTGTCCTGGAAAGACCTTGTTTCTCTTAAGGATATTTCCATATTCATCAAGCACTGAAATGACTGCTGCGGGAGTACCGTCATGCTCTTCAATATCATCAAGCCTGAACCATAAGCAGTCAACAAGAAGAGATTCCTCTTTGTCAACTATTCCACCTATTCTTTCTTTTCCGAGTTTGACATAACCGCCGTTCTGTACTTTGATTTCATTCGTTACACTTACAACTGGCGGCGACAACTCTGTAATGAGCCATTCACTGCCTAGAAATTGTATCCTGACTTTGTGCAATTCTGTCGAATAATCATAATTTGCATCTTCCGCACTGCTTGTACAATGTGCATAATTCCCTTCTACAGGAGTAGTACAAACAGGAATTCCAAAATCATTAGAAACTCCGCTGAATTTCATCGTATATGCAACAAATCGAACATCTCCGGTGACATCATCAAGAGTATCAGAATAATAGCTACTGCCCCTTACCCATATGTTCTGGCTTTCATTGTATGTTTTCGCAGCACTATCATCAACAACAGTAGTATCTGCAAGCGGAACAAGATCAGTCCCACTAATCCTATGCATAAAAGTTTCCGAAGGTCCAATGTTTCCGCCTTCACCATCAGTGAACGGATTTGCATTCTCAGATACATCAGAACCTCCAATGAAATACTCTGCATCAGAATCTCCTGAAACATTATCGCCTCGGTCATCCAAACGTCTGTTAAGATAATCCCCGATAAGGTTGTTCAGCTCATATCTTTCGGTAAGATTTTCGCACGGTGCTGGAATCTCCATTTCCGGAACGTCCTCCACTTCGCACGGTATTCCGTCTTCAATGACATCTTCATGAGTTATATCTTCACCAACTGCGTCATGAATATCTGGTGCGTCTTCGTGTGAAACATCAGCAACATCCGGGCGGCTGTGTGCATCTCCTTCGAGTTCAATCCTATTACATGTACAAGATGCAACTATTACGGGAACAGTAACTATGCATGCGACTTTTGCTGCTGTCTTTCCGATATTTGCAGCAACATCCCATAATTTGTTATACCATTTTTCTTTCTTTACTCCTTCTCTTTCAACATCAAAAGAATCCTTCCTCTCGTTCTTAAATCTTAATTCCATTTGTCCACCCATCGAAAATATTGTAATATATAAGCTGGCAAAATGTTTATAAATGGAGGTATATGGAACTAATTTTCCCTTGATATAACCGCACCAAGAAGACCAAGCAGTAATAACATGGCCAAATTGCATGTATACTCTGGGGATTCTTCCTTCGGGGGTGTCTCCTCAGGTACTGAAACGAATGGGGGTTCCTGTTCCACAGCACACACATGCCCCACGCAGATTTGGCCTGAAGGACAATCGGTATCCTCACAACATTCATATTCATGGCAAATGTGATTGCTGACATAACCACATTCACATTCCACTGGTATGCACTGCCCTTCAACGCACACTTCATCATCTTCGCAATGTATATCAACTTCGCATTCTATTTCCGGCTCTTCGGGTATTTCTGGTGGAACACAGGTTTCTGCCGCTGCAGCCGCAGCTTCATAATATTCAATGGCACGTTCAGCAGCCTCTTTTGCATCAACGTAATTGCTTCCTGTAAACTGTGTATTGGCAAGGGTCATCTGCTCATTTCCCTTTGTCCAGTTTGCCTGAACGTCAGGACAGACCAGTTTTGCCATTACCGCATCTTCAACTTCGTTCTTTTTAGCTGTCATCGCAGTTAGGGCAGCACTCGCATTTTCCCTTCTTTCCTTCGCATCACAAAGGAAAAGCTTGCCTGAAAGACCTTCCACAAGACTTATCGCATCATTTGAAGCTTCTATCGAATTCTGGGCAGTATAATAAGAATCATTATAATTACCAAGAATGAAATCCTCAAAGGCGGAATCATATAAATCTTCTGCAATATTCAGTTTGTTTTCCGCCTCCTGCCAGTCATCATGAACTTCGGGGCATCTAAGAAAATCCATGCCAAAATCAGTCTGACCATTATATACGGCTTCTCCTGCCTCCTCTTTGGCGTCCTTTGCATCGTTTACCTTGTCCTTCGTCTGATTCTCCGAAGGGGTAAATGCAGCAAAACAGACTGACGCAAAAAGCAAAAATACCATTAAAACGATAGCTGTTTTTCCCATGATATCACGGTTTTAGCTAGTCACTTAACATGTGAATCACCCACGACTGAAATCATGGGCTTCCTGCTTCATAGACATTTCTATTGAAACATCTTCACAGGCGTTACTTCCGGCAATCCCTGCCGTAGCTCTATTGAGTATATTGATTGCAGCATTTATATCTCTGTCTATTGATAGTCCGCATGAGGGACAGTTATGTTGCCTATCCCAAAGGGTTTTATTTACCAACCGACCGCAGTTACTGCATTCTTTTGACGTATTCTTAGGATTTACAAATACTACTTTACTACCAGCATTTCCAGCTTTGTAACAAAGGACATTAGTAAACATATTCCATCCAGCATCATTTATCGATTTACCATGTCCCTGCATAGCCATCTCCTGGCTTGCAAGTTTTTCCATAGCAATGAGGGAATAATTAGAGAATAATCTATTTGCCGTCTTATGCAGAAAATCCAACCTTGTGTTTGCTATTTTTTCATGGATGAAAGCGACCTTCCTTTTTGCTTTTTTTCTGTTCATACTACCTTTTTTCTTCTTTGATAATTCTCTTTGATAAAATGCCACTCTTCCTTCGTGGGTTTTCAAATGATGCGGATTCTTTATCTTCTCTCCATTTGAAAGCGTAGCAAAGGTCATCAACCCTAAATCAATACCTATCTGTCCGCCATTGTTTATCTTAGGTTGTTCTGGTTCTTGCTCTACACAGAAAACAGCAAACCATTTTCCAGAAGCTTCTCTTTTCAGGGTTAAGGTATTGACAGTGCCTTTCATCTCCCTGTGTTTTTTGATATTAATTTCTCCGAATGGAGTTACTTTGAGTTTTTTATCAAGAGAAAAACCAGATTGTGGATAAAGTAAGGTTTTCATTCTGTCAAAGTTTTTGAATCTCGGAAACCCCCATTTCTTTCCTTCTTTCTTTGCCTTTACTTTTGCTTGTAATGCTCTATGCAATCTGTGAGCTATTCCTTGTGCTGTTTGAGAGTAAAGACCTGTTTTCTTTACCATCAACTGCAATTCCGATTTAGAATAAAATTTCTTTTCTTTGTCGTATCTTTTGATTGTTTTTTCAAGAAGTTTATTCCATAGCTCTTTGGAAATCCAGAGGTGCTTCTGCATCTCCGTATTTTGCATTCTTGTTGGGTATAATCGAAATTTATATGTTTTCATCAGATTTACCTCTCATTTCCTGTTTATAAATACCTGCTTCCATCCCACGGCTAAAGCCGTGTTTCTTAGATTCTTCTTCGTAGGATTTCCCGCTCGGAACCATTAAAAAATGCACCTTCGTAGTGTATTCCATGAGTGGTGAATTCAGAAGAATATTCGACTATGCTCTGGATTTTTATCTTAAACGCGTGGCAATTGTGGCACTGTTTTCGATACCTTTCCTTGTCGCAGTATTGATTGCAGCCCTTGTTGCAGCACCCACATTCATTGCCGCAGGCGGACTTTTCATAAGAACAGGAAGCATACCCGAGCTTTCCCTTCTTGACCTGATAATAACCGTAATAGGTTATGCGATTGCTGTATTTATCTTCTCTGATACTATAGTGAATATCAATATACTCGTACGCTCGAGAAGAACGATGACCGAGACCACAAGTGAAATGGTTTCCGCGATTGGAAAATACGGAACGAGAATATTCTATATAATAACCCTGATACTCCTGCTGCAGGCCATACTTCAACTGGTTCTATACGATAATGCTTTCAAATCCTGGATTTATCCCGTTGTGCTGGGTGTATTATGGTTCTTCCTTTCATTCTCATTTCCTGCAGTGGTTATAGACAATGCAAGAACAGCCGATGCAATTGCATACTCGTTCAGCTTTGCAATGCATAAACCATTGCTCGTTATAAAATGGATGTTGGTAGGCTTTGTGCTGATACTTTTTTCATACGGGTTGGCATTCGCAACGCTTTCCCCGCCGTTCTCAACTTATCTCATACTTCTTCTTAATTCCATAGTATTCCTGCCATTCCTCCTGATTCTTCAGACCCAGATTTATATGGAAAAATATCCGCTTGCAAGGTGAAATTCTTGAAGAAAATATCCAGCAGAAAGAAAGAGCATGTTGAGATATCGCTTAGGGCAGCAAGCCAGTACGTCGTGGGTGCAGGATTCGACAGGATAAAACTGATTCACAACGCACTGCCTGAACTGAATCTTGACAAAGTCAACCTTTCCTCAAGGTTTCTGGGAAGGAAAATCAAATACCCGATTCTGATTACTGCCATGACCGGCGGATATCCAAAGTCAAAAGAAATTAACAGGAAGCTTGCTGAAGCTGCTGAAAAACACAAGATAGCGCTTGGCCTTGGCAGTCAGAGGGCAATGATTGAGAATCCTAAGCTTGCGGATACGTTCAGAATGAGAAAATACGCTCCTTCCATCCCGATAGTCGCTAATATCGGTGCTGTCCAATTGAAGAAATACCCGTTCAAGACCATTGAGAAGCTTGTTTCCTCGGTGGATGCAGACGGTCTTGCAGTGCATTTAAACGCTCTTCAGGAGGTAATACAGCCTGAAGGAGACAAGGATTACAGTGGTGTGCTTAAGGCGATAGCAAAAGCCTGCGACAAACTCGATGTGCCTGTTATTGTGAAGGAAACGGGAGCAGGCATAGATAGAGATGCGGCCGAGAAGCTTAAGGTTGCAGGAGTAAGCTGGATAGACGTTTCAGGAGCTGGTGGAACGTCGTGGAGCAAAATAGAGTATTTACGTTCTAAAAGCGCGGTTCCGGGTTTCGAGGAATGGGGAATCCCGACTGTGGAATGCCTTATGATGTGTCGTGGAGTCCTTCCTCTGATAGCAAGCGGAGGGGTCAGAAACGGAATAGATGCAGCAAAGGCAATAGCCCTCGGAGCAGACATGGCAGGCGCAGCACAGCCATTCCTGAAGGCCCTTATGAAGAAAAGGCTGGATAAGGAGCTGGAAATGTGGGAGAAACAACTCAGAATAGCCGCTTTTCTCACCGGTAGCAAGAACATAGCTCATCTGAAGGCTGCAAAGTGCATTCTCTGCTGATTTTTGTTACAAAGTTTTAAATTATGTAACCTCTTTCTTCTCTGTAGTTTCGGTTAGATTAGCTTCAGTACCACCCAAACGATAGCTTTAAATAATGTTTTAGACAGTGTATTATTATGGAAAGAAGAATGGTACCTCCGAGGTTGCAAAGTAGCGTTCCGAGGGCCAGAAACTTCTATAAAAAAATCAACGCTCTTCCTCTTTATGAACACTGCCATGATGTCCTCGATAAGGCAAGAGAAGTCAGGATAATCGAAGGTGGTGTTATCAAAAATCCCGGAAAAAATCTGGGGGGAGCATGGGTAAACAGCATTATCGCAGAAACCACACTATATCATATTGTCGATTACAGGAAACTGAATGGCGGGAAATTCAAACTTCCTGATGCTCTGGAAAACAAGGAAGTCAGAAAGGAGATAGAGACATTCGGAAAACTGACTGAACTGGAGAGAAGGGGTGCGTCACTCTCCGAATACGTTCCTCTACTGAACAACGGTGAGGCACCACTTGCAATACTGGTAAAACTGGCTGACTACGCAGTAACGCACAACGGAGACAAGCACCTCGAAAGTTTCATAAGTAAGGACGGTCATCCCCTGTTCAGAATGTATTCTTCAAAGGCAGAGGCGGACCATTTACTCAAGATGGACGCAAGGGCAGGAGAAATGATTTATGCGCCTATAGCAGAGCTTTTCGGCCACCCCGGTCTTGCAGGAAGCATACTGAAACATGCATTTCATGTGAATCATCCGGATATTTACGAAGCAGTTATGGAAAAGCTGAGGGCCGCAGAGGTACAGGAGAGAGTGGCACTCACGAGAGCACTGGTAAGGGAACTTGCAAAGCGCATTAAGCACACTCTCAAAGGAGCCGGTTTCGATGTTGATGTTGTCAGGAGATTCGAAAAACACGACGGAAAGGTTATGAGAAAGGTCAGAAGAAAGCTTGCAGAGGAATACAGCGATTCTGAGGAAAGCCACACCATGTCCCTGGAAGGCTACATATCCGGGAATATAGAGGAATTTGACATTACTTCTCTTAACGACCTGGTTGCGCTCAGGATTATTATAAAGAGACTGGGCAAAAAGGAAATCGACAAGATGGAAGAAAACGAAAGGCGTCTTGCAATGAGGATAGCACATGACCTTATAACCTCAAATCTTAATGCCCTGGAGAGCATATCCGGTAACAGATACGAATACGAAATTGATAAGTGGAACAAGAAGAGTGGGTATAGGGCAACACACTTTGATTCCTATCCTGTAGTAAAAGGCACAACACTCAAATTTGAGACCCAGCTGAAGACGCTCAGGGACCACTGGATTGCTGAAGAGGGTGGTGCTGCACACTGGATGTACATCGGTGGAGCCAGTGAATTCGGAAAAGTACTGAAGGAAGTTTATCTCAGCATTATCCACAAGCACAACGAAAAGGACAGGAAAGCGGACCCGCAGTTAAGTCTACCTATAAACGAGGAATAAAAAAGAAGAAAATCAGGCGTTCAGAACATAACGCCTGTCGATACGGATGAATCTGTTTATGTCCCAGTTCATTAAATTGTCCAGAGCATTAAACAGATTCGTGAACAGGACAAAACTCGCGCTTATTCCTATTGCGAACAAAGCCCTTTCGAATGCTGTTACCGGAACAAGGAATGCCCATTGTGCTGCTGTCATGGGAACTGTCAATGCCCATAGAGACGAACCAATCGCATGTGCAGTAAAGGTTGCTCCAAGACTCCTGAAGAAAAGCCTGTCAGGAAGGAATTTTGCAATTATCGGGATTGTCCAGAAAAGCGCATAGTACCATGCCCCCATTCCTCCGGGAGTAGACCAGAAAGCAATCATTGCAAGGACGGGAATTACAATACTAAGCTTGTCGCTGAATCCTGTTTTTATATTCCTGCTGAAATAGTATGCTGCAAAAAGCATCGGTGTAAGTCTTAGAAGATTTACCGCTGTAACTTCCTTTCCTACAAGTGCAAAGTTGATTAATTCTGCAAAGAGAACTGCAATTATCCCGAAAAGTCCGAGAAATGCTCCTGCAATAGGTCCGAAGAACTGGAATAAAGTGAAGAACTGGTTATCCATACCGATTATAGAGGAAAAGTTGATTTCCATTCCAACAAGAGTGAGAACAACAAACAAAGTCAGAAATACAATTCCACGCTTTGAAACTAAATTTTTCATTCCGCCACCTCGAATAGTATTAACAAGAACATCTATTCAAGGTAATGTTTTAATAGGTTTTTGATTGGCTCAAGAGAACACTAGACCTATATAGTGGAATAAACAAATTTGCATTCTCATTTTTTTGCGGAGATTTGAATTGCACCAGATATTCATTCGGCTCCTGTTTTATCTTACATAGTAGCTGCTTCATTTCATTTTTACTTACATGCCTATTGAATAACTTTGAAATTTCTTCACTTGCATCTAATATTTCAATCCCAACTAATTTCATATCATTAGTTACGTCTACCAGGATATGCTCAGTTAGCTCTAGGGTGTAATCAGATTTTTGCATGTTTATCTCTACAGCAATGATGTCAGCATCGGGATCATAATTATATTGGATTTTCATCGTATCAGTTTTTGGATTTTTTTCTTAAGCTCTGGAATATCCTTTTCTATCGTGTCCCATACAAGATCGTAGTCTATCCCAAAGTAAAAATGCGCAATTCTGTCCCTCATTCCTGCTATGTCCTTCCATGGGATTTCCTTGTGCTTCTTCTTGAAATCGCCAGGTAGATTTTTCACAGCTTCTCCGATTATTTCTATGTTTCTTACGGTTGCGTCTTCTATTAAAATATTCTTCAGAAACTCGTCTTTGCTTAATCCTTTTGTATATTTGTTTATTCTATTGATGGCTTCGATAATATGGCCTAGATATAATTTTGGATCCTTTTTCATATTGCAACCATCTCTTTTTTGATAGCTTTTTTGAGTTTTGGATTCATTGCCCTCAAGGTAACCAAATCGACTTGAGCATGTGTTCTTTCTTCCATTCTATTTGCAACCCTGGACAAATCAAGCAGTGTAAATCCTTCTGGTGCTTCTA
>DAOVFD010000073.1 GCA_030668565.1 Microcaldota archaeon | reverse complement strand
CTATAAAGCATCAGGAATATATGCCTGCTTATGAATTAGGTAAAGTTGCCAATGAGATAAACGCGTTTAACGCCAAGGAACGTGCAAAGACACCTCTTGAACCAAAAGCCAGAAAAGAACATAAAGAGATAATGAAGCTACAGAAAAAGGTTCTGGAAAAAAGTGGGAAAGAAGGCGTTGTGGGACAGGGAGTTGAAGCACAAAAAGGAGGGTTGATTAACCTTGTAAACATAATGCTCGAAGGCCAGATAACAAAGGGAAATGTCGGCGATTTGTCGGCTTTTTACCATACTGCCTTTTCTGCAGGGGCACATGGACCGTATTATGTTGTAGTGAAAAAAGGAATAGTAAAACCGATTCCCGAATCTGCTCATACAGCTTATCTTGTTCCTGCAAAAAAAGACGCAAACCTGATTGCAAAAGCACTGGATACGGCTGTTGAAAAAGGATTGATAAATCCTGCTGAGCGAGATACGGTTTTAAAGAAGGTAATTACCTATGAGGAGTTTCTTAAAGCTCCTGAAGGTGTGTTTGAAAGCGCTGAAGCATTCAAAAAGGTGATGAAAAAAAGCAAACAGTAAGGCAAGGAATATGTTTAAAAAATGTTGGTAATAAATTGTTAGATGTGGTGATTTTAGAATGGGTGGCAAACTTGTAAAAATTTCAGAAAATCGCAATAATAACGGAAACACCAGTGAAAATACTGAAAAAGGAGAATTCAGAAGAATTGCAAGACATATCGGGGGTCACTGGTTTGCGGCGGCTTTTCTGAAAGGAATGTACTTATCTGGAAGATTCACAAAGGAGGGACTTCAAGATTTTAAAAACCTGGAAGGAAGAATCAAAAATTCAAAACTCGATAGTGAAGAGAAAAAAATGCTTGCCAAGCTCTATAGGGATTCAGACATGGAAGATGGTTGGGATACAACTTTTACTTATGATATAATCACTTACAGACTCAAGGGTTCTTCTAGTATGGAAGAGACAGAATATAACATAGAATTGCTGAAAGCATGGAGAGAAGACAGGATGGAAAAATTTGCAAAAGAGGAAATGGTGAAGCTTAGAACAAAGGAACTTCCAAAGGAGGTAAAAGAAGCGTTTACAAAAATGCTGATGGTTGGCGTGAATACAAGCAAACTGGGTGCTGCTGAGGCCGTCAAAAATCTGATTGAGATTCAGTATTCAAACGAAAAAACCGATAAGAAACTGAAAAAAATGCGAGATGCCATCAAAATAATTGGATATCTCTAGGTTACTTTCTCTCTCCGTATTTTTCAAGGAATACCTGGTAATCCCTCAGCATTTTCACTGTAACCGAAGGTCTTCTCCTCTTTATTATTTCACTAACTGTATCCGTCCTTATCGGCTTTTCCTCACCTGCAATCTTTGCCCTCAATGCATCCATCTTTGCCGTCTGGCAAACCGATGCTATATCCGCACCCGTGAATCCAGGCGTCATTTCAGCAAGCCTTCCAAGGTCAACCCCTTTTGCAAAATCAGAAAGATGTATCCTGAATATCTCCATCCTTGTTTTCTTGTCAGGCGGAGGAATGTAGAATATCTTGTCAAATCTTCCAGGCCTCAGAATTGCAGGGTCAAGCATGTCCGGTCTGTTGGTTGCAGCAACTACCACCACGCCCTTGATTTCCTTCATTCCATCCATTTCTGTTAAAAACTGCCCTATTATTTCAGACGAACCCATTCCCCTTGCAGGTGCGAACGTTTCAATCTCATCAACGAATATTATTGCAGGGGTGTTTTCCCTTGCCCTGTTGAACACTTCCCTTATTACTGTAACTGCCTGAAGATAGCCTTTTTTCATTACGTCTGCCCCGCTTACTGACTGGAATGAAGCATTGAGTTCGTTTGAAGCAGCTTTTACAAGCAATGTCTTACCAGTACCAGGAGGTCCAAAAAGAAGAACACCTTTGCTGGGCTTTACCTTGAATTTTTTCATCAGGTCCTCATGGAGCAAAGGCAATTGAATCGCTTCAAGCAAAGCTTTCTTGGCACCTTTAAGGCCTGCAACATCATCCCATGAAACCTCCTTTTCCTTCGGTTTTTTCTCCTCTATGCTGACCCTTCTTTCGAAATCCATTCCGAATTTGTCATATTCGTCAAGATGTGAAAGAGTCGTGCTGGGTTTGACTGCCTTAACAACGGAAAGGAGGTGATTCATGCTGATTGGAACAATCTTCCCTGTTCTTGCCGCTTCTTTTGCCGCAAGCCTCTTCGCTTCTGTAACAACGTTCTTTATATCCGCTCCTGAAAACCTGTTTGTCTTTCTTGCAAGCAGACCATAATCGATATCTGGTGCAAGCGGAATTCCTTTTGCTGAAACCTCGAATATCTGCTTTCTTCCTTCTGCATCCGGAAGATGCATATAGATTATCTTGTCAAATCTCCCCGGCCTTAATAGTGCAGCATCCAGCTTGTTCGGAATGTTTGTCGCACCTATAACTATTACGCTTGATTTTGATTTCACAGCACCGTCCATTTCCTGGAGCATTGCGGTAAGGACTCTCGGGGTTACCTCATCCATCCCTGCTTCATCCCTCTTTTTTCCGATTGCATCTATTTCATCAAAGAAAAGAATCGTTGGTGCTGTTTTCCTTGCATTGACGAACACTTCAACCAGGTTCTTTTCCGATTCCCCATACCATTGTGATAAAATCTGTGAACATTTCACTTCTATGAAATTGAACTTCAGCTCCCTTGCAAGTGCACGCATAAGCATTGTTTTACCGGTACCTGGAGGACCGAAAAGAAGTATTCCGCTGGGCGGTTTTATCCCGTATGTGTATGCTATCTCCTTTTTCTGCAACGGCATTACTATTGCATCCTGGAGCTCCTGCTTTACATCATCATAATCTCCTACATCAGAAAGTTTTTCCTTTCCTGCAATACCTATATCCGTCATTCCGAATTTTCCATATGCTTTCATTTTTTCCTTTCTCTCAATGACTTCTTCCCTGGATATGACTATGCCGAATTGTTCAAGAACCCCCAGAAGTATTATTGTAAATGCTATCGCTCCGATGAATTCAATCCGGAAACCGGTCCCTGAAATTATTCCCGCAAAATAATAGAACGGAATTACTATTAACAATGCAAGGCTCGATATCAGCTGCGGGCGTTTTGTGAACTTTGCTGAAAGTATGCTTATTGCAAAAAGTGCTATTGTCCATGCTATCATCTGCACAAGTCCTGAATCCCCGAAAAGAATGGTTACTATATTCCCACCGATTGTATTGAATGCACCCAACAATTTGCTGACAGTGCTGAAGTCCATGAAATTTGAAAATGATTCTCCTGCAGCGCTTCCTATCTCGGTAATATCAACGGGAGCCCTGTCAAAGACCAGGTACGGATTTTCCTTGTATTCGTCAAGATTTATCGGCATATAGGCCGTATTCGGAACAAGCCATATTGAGGATAACAGAAGGATTGCAAGGACTGATGGCACGGAAATGAATATGCTTTTCCTGGAACCGAAATATAACGTGCTTAATGCCATTCCCGCAATTGTAATCCATCCCAGAAGCGGGAACTGGCCAAAACTGAATGGCGCTGCTATGAGTATTTCAAGAGTTGAAATTATTTTCCAGTGTTCAAACGATTCAAAAAGAGCCAGAGCTATTATAAGAAGGAAAAGCCAGGCAAATAAAGTGGACTGGTACATTATCGCAGGAAGCACAAGTATCAGCCCAAGAATTGTCCCGAAAGGCGGGCTGCGGTATGCAACCATCCCGCATATTAATGCTATGAAAGGAACTACGTAAAACGGATAGAAGGGAACTGTACCCAGCATGAAGAGCACACCGAGGAAAACTATGAATGACCCCCAGAGTTTCTCATTTTTCTGGGCTATTGCAATGTATGCTTTTACCTTCTGGCCTGCCATGCTTTTCTGCGCAGTAGAGGATTTCATCTGTTCTCCTGGCATGCTTAGAATACTATAATATTGTTTATAAGGTTTACTTAGGTACAAAATAAAAAAAAAGAAAGAGGTACAGCTTGACTACACCTGCTCTCCATATTCACAATCGAACAGATAATTTGTTATCCAGCTCCCGTCATCCGCAAGATACTGATTCTTTTCAGTAAGCTCGCAGTTGTACAGTTCATAGACTTTTGTACCGAAGCTGTAGATTATGTCAAGGTCAAGCTGCTTGTTTTCATAGTAGACGTCAAGTATGGTGTCCCTTGCATTAAGAACCACGATTCCTCCGGTGTCTGCAAGTCCTCCTTCTGCAGGATTAAACAAAGTGAAACCGAACCCTCTGATTTTGTCTGTCGAATCCCCATTGAATTCCACGGTTTTTTCCATTCCGGTAGCCCCTACTGGAATCTGGTCGGGTTTTGAATCCTCGCCGGTAATCATCCATTTCACTGTTCTTGTTGTGAAATTTCCGTCATGCGTGAGGAAGAAGTCAGTCCTTATTTTTTCAAGTGCCTCATCAAGGAATTCCTCGACTGTTTTGCTTGAGTGAACAGGAAGCGTTTCTTCCGTTACACAGGTACAGTTCTGATTTTCGCATTTCGGAGTTCCAATCTCACAGGTGCAGTCGCTGTCCTGAAGGCAGCACTCGCCACGGTAAAGGGCCCATTCCTCACATTCCTTGCCCTGATATTTGCAGACTCCGTATTCCCCGGCTTCATTGGTCCTCGTCTCAATATCATATCCCTTGTCTGCACAGTTTACTGATGCTGGATTTGGAAGTCCTACCTCCGGTTCCTCCTGTTCCGTAACACAGGTACAGTTCTGGTTTTCGCATTTCGGGGTTCCTTCATCACAGGTGCAGTCACTGTCCTGAAGACAGCATTCACCGCGGTAAAGAGCCCACGCATCACATTCTTCTCCTTCGTATTTACATACGCCGTACTGTCCTCCTGTTTCATCCGTTCTTATTTCATACTCGTATCCTTTTTCATCACAGTTTACCGCCGCAGGGTTGGGCAGCTGGGTTGTTTCGTTACCTGAAACCTCCTGCATTAGTATACACCCTGCAAGCAGTACGAACAGGAATAATCCAACAATTACATATTTCATTAAAACACCTCCAGTTATTTCAGCTCAATTTTCATACCATCATAAGCAAAGACGGTATTTTTGAATATTTTCTTTACCGGTTTTTCGAATTTTTTGAGTTCTTCCTTATCAGAATACCTGGGACTTATGTGGGTGATGACCAGTTGCCTGACTTTTGCCTTCTTTGCAATATACGCAGCATCCTCCATCGTGCAG
>DAOVFD010000140.1 GCA_030668565.1 Microcaldota archaeon | reverse complement strand
TCTTTTTCCATTATTCCCTCTCCCCTGGAGGGAGAGGGTCAGGGTGAGGGGGATTTATGAAAAATGGGGACTGGCTACTTTTTTGATTTTAAAAAGGTGCCTGTCCCACTTTTTTCACTTTTCTTTGTATTTGTATTTATTCTCGACCGGCAGACCGGCTGACTTCCTGCACTCGCATCTTGCAACCTTCTTTTATATTTTTCCCGCAATTGTTTCCCGCACCTATACGCTAAACACTGTACGCTCTACGCTAACTAAAAACTAACGACTATTCACTATTGACTAACTCCTAATTTTACTTTCAACTGAACGTACCTTCTCTTCGAGTTCTCTGTTGGTCCCTCTAATATCTTCTATCTTTCTATACTTTTCCTCAATCCAGCCTCGAACCGTATCGGCAAATTCCTCTGTCCGAGCTTCTGCTTCCATTTCTTCGCACCTGTCTACATCCCTTTCAATGCCAGCTATAACATCCTCATTCTTTTCAATTAATTCACTCCATCGCTCAATATGCCCTTGCATACGTTCGAGCCACTCCTGGTGCTTTTGTTGTCTTTCTTGGTAAGCCTCTTTGAGGCGTGAATTTGCCTCTTGCCATGCATTATTTAGTACATCATGTATTTCTTGGAACTGGGGCTTAGTCATTTGTTTGCCCTTCATCTCTTGCTGGATTTCCATTACCATTGATTTTGCTTCTCGTGGATTGTAGTGGGCACTATCTAGGGCATCATAGGCTTTACTATGAAAATGTTCGTAGTTTAAGTTACATAATTCCTGACGTTTGTGTTTTATGGCGTCGTTTGCCTCTTTCCACTTTTCCCAACATTGGTCTCTATCTTCCCTGAGAAGTTTACCTTCATTCAAAAGCACCATCTCTTGAAACACTTGGGTTGTAATATTAAAGCCTCCCCAGCCATCTTTCATCCATTGCAAAGCTTCGTTGAGCATAGACTTTGCTTCGGAAAGTTCTGAGAACGTCCCTGCGCCTTGAGCTTGATAACGCGCTTCTTGAATCTTGGATTCAATCAGGTCTCGCTTTTGTTTGGACTGATCCCGCCTTGACTCTAGTTCTTTTTTCACAGCTTCACAGGTAAAACTAAATTTTGCCCAAAGCATCTCTCTGTCTTCTTGCAATAGAGGCTTTAGCGTTTTGAACATGCCAGAAATCTCTTTCGCATGTACCCAGAATTCATGAGGTTGCCCCGTATGGTTTTGCCTCAAACTTTCAATTTCGTGTTCAATCGAACTTGCATTGGACTTGGCTTGCTCATTCCTTCTCTCGTGGTCAATTGACATACCGCACCTCGGCAATTCCGGATAATTTAAAATAATCAAAGTGCTTCGTACTTCGCTTATAGGTGCTATAGTTGAAGCATCAAATTTTAATTCTTTGCTTTTTAATTCCTTGCTGTCAACTCTTTACTATTTTCTTTCTTTCAAAATCTAAAAGACTTTTAATCTACATTGATCTCACACTGATCTGTTCAAGTATAACTTTCTGCAGTTTTTCGAACTTTTATATTTAAATATTAGAATGTAGACAGGGTGGCACTCAAGCAATATTGACTGCCACCCTGTCTATGGGTGCCCGCGGAATAGCTGAAAAGCAGTCCCCTTATCCCTCCTTTTATCTTTTCCCTACCTCTATTTTTGTTGACTCTTATTCGATTTACTTTCTTCTTGACCTTTACTTTTAGCCAGCCTTTCCTGCAATCTTGAAATCGCTTCGGAAGGTCGATAAAGATAATTGATAGGATTCTTTTCTTCCCAGG
>DAOVFD010000053.1 GCA_030668565.1 Microcaldota archaeon | reverse complement strand
CTGCGTTGCTGTCCTTTATCATCCCGAAGACGAGAGATATAAGCATCTGGAAGGAAAGAAGATAACAACACCGCTCGGAAAGGAGGTTATGGCTTTTGCTGACAAGGAAGTTGACAGGGAATTCGGTACAGGGCTTGTAATGGTATGTACATTCGGAGACAAGATGGATGTTGTATGGGCGCACAGGTACAAGCTTCCAGTAACAGAGGCAATGGACAGGTATGGCAGACTGAAGAATGCGGGAGAGTTTGACGGATTGAAGGTAAATGAGGCGAAGAAGAAGGTGCTGGAGAAGCTTGAGAAGGAAGGAAAGGTTGTGAAGAAGGGGCCGCTTGCGCAGATGGTAAAGGTCCATGACAGGTGCAAAACTCCTGTGGAACTCATACTTTCGATGCAGTGGTTTGCGGATATACGGACAACCGGCAAGGCAATCAAGGAGATGGCGCACAAGATAAAATGGATTCCTGATTTCGGTATTACTTATCTTATAGACTGGGTTGAAGGAGCGGAATGGGACTGGGTAATTTCAAGGCAGAGGGTTTTCGGCACTCCACTGCCCTTTTACTATTGTGAAAAATGCGGAAACACAGAAGTTGCAGATGAGAAAGAACTTCCGTTTTATCCGGAAAAGGCAGAAAAGAAGAAATGCAAATGTGGGGAAGAGATGACACCAGAAACAAGTGTTTGTGATTGCTGGGTTGACTCAAGCATAACCCCGTTGATAATAAGCGGATGGCCGAATGACGAGAAAAAGCTCAAAAGGATATATCCGAATGCGTTGAGGCCGCAGGGAGTTGAAATCGTACGCACGTGGGCTTTTTATACGATTTACAGAAGCGGTGTTGCGCTTACCGGACTTCCTCCATGGAAGGAGGTGCTGTTGAATGGGAATGTTCTCGCGCCTGACGGGAAAAAGATGAGCAAGTCGCTGGGCAATATAATATCGCCTGCCGAATTATTGCAGAATTACCCCGTTGATGCGATAAGGCAGTGGGCTGCAATGAGCGGTGCGATGGCAAAGGACAGACCGTTCAGCTATGAGGACATAAAATACGCAAAGAGTTTCCTTACGAAATTATGGAATGCCTCGAAATTGGCTGAAACAGTAATGGAAGATTACACGCCGGATAAAAAGGACAGGAAAGGGATGAATATTGTTGACAGATGGATGGAAAGCAGGATGAACCAGATAATAAAGGAATACACCGGGGATATGGAAGGATACGATTACCAGCATGCAATAAACAGGCTGCACAGTTTCTTCTGGCATGAATTCTGTGATGATTATCTCGAGTACGTAAAGCACAGGGTTTATTCGGAAAAGGAGACAAAGGGGAAGAAGGCTGCGCTTTATACTCTTTACAATGTATTGCTGAACAGCATACTACTCCTTGCGCCGGTTGCCCCGCACATAACAGAGGAAATATTCGATGTTTTTTTCAGGGAGAATGAAGCAGGCGGAAGCATCCATAAAGAGCACTGGCCTGAAGCGGGTGAAGTGGATGAGAAAGCCATCGAATCTGTTGAAGTCCTGAGGAAAATCGTTAGGGAGATAAGGCAGTACAAGGCATCGAACAGGATGCCGCAGAATGCAGAACTTTCCAAAGTGCTTGTTACAGTTGAAAAGGAATTAGATGAAGAGCTTCAGCAGGAGCTCAAGAATATAAGCAAGATAAAGGAACTGGAAATAAAGAAAGGGGAGTTTCACGTTTCGGTTGTTTAGTCTTCGGGTTGTTTAGCCCTCGTTAACTATCCCAACTATTTTTCCCGATATCGTATGATTGGAATCACTGCATTCACCTGTGCCGGTTCTTACTTCCGGAGCACAGGAAACGTAGGTTACCCTGGCAGAGAACCTCTTTACCTCCCCGACAGTAAGTGCAGAACCGGGCAATTCGGAATCGTAGGTGTGGCTGTCACCGCTGTCAATCAAAACATTTCTGTCAAAGTCGCTGAAGGACTCACCAGTATCCTTCATAACCACTTCAATGCTGTTTATTTTTATCTTGTATGGAAATCCGTTGTACACCTCTAATATCAGCTTTGTAGAGCCTTCATCGTTGAAAACCATGAACTGGCAGGGAAGATTGGAGCCAAGACTGCATTCCTCTGTTATTACGTAGTTCGGATTAAGCACTCCTGATGCCAGAAGAAAGCCGGTAACTATTACCAGCGCCAGCATGGCCCAGCCATAAGTCATTATGTATTCCACTGCAGATTGACCCTTCATGAAAGAATTTCATCACGCTATTTATTAAAAGTTATCGCTGCTGAAGTCTAAACGGTGTTATCATGGCATACGGCGGATATACTTATATAGACAAAAAATATGTTCCTGCAAAGGATGATTTTGTAGTTCTTGTCTGGGCGAGCGGAACGGTTCCGGTGGAAGAAATAGCCGAAGCCTTAGCTGCTGAATCAAGCGTCGGGACATGGACAAAACTGAAAACAATGAACGAAAAAGTATTCCAAAAATTAAAGGCAAGGGTCTTTAAGATTGCAAAAACCACTGCAAAGTCCGGTCTGATATGGATAGCCTACCCGCTTGAGCATTTTGATGTAAAGAACATAATACAGTTCCAGGCATCTGTGCTTGGAAACGTTTTCGGCCTCAAGGAGCTTACGAGCATGAGGATACTTGATATCGAATTTCCGGAAAAATACCAGAAGCAGTTCCCCGGCCCTTTCGGAGGAATCAAGGGGATAAGGAGATACGTAGGAACGGAAAAGAGCGGAAGACCCCATCTTGGAACGATAGTGAAGCCGAAAGTCGGGCTTACCCCCAGGGAATTCGCTGCCGTGGCCTATGAAGCGTACATGGGCGGCTGTGATTTCGTAAAGGATGATGAGAATCTTACAGACCAGAGATTCTGTCCCTTCAGGGCAAGGTTCGAGGAGATGATGGAGGTCATTGACAGGGTCAGGAGCGAAACTGGGAGAAAGGTGTTGTATGCGCCGAATATAAGCGACAGGTATGAAAGAATGATGGAAAGGCTTGACTACATACATTTCCACGGGGCCCCGATGGTGATGGTTGATGTTTTCGTTGTCGGCTACTCGGCACTACAGGAGATAACCGGGGAAGCAAGAGGCAAGAGAACATTCATCCATGCGCACAGGGCAGGATATGCTGCGGAATCGAGAGGTGAATTCGGAATAACCTTTGCAGTGCATGAGAAGTTCTACAGGATGCTGGGTGTCGACCAGTTGCATGTAGGAACAGGGGTGGGAAAGATGGAGGGAAGCCCGCTGTACATAAAGAGACTTAGGGACATTGTGGCACTGCAGAAGCTCAATGAAAAATTATATCTTGGTTCGCTTGCGCAGGAATGGGATGCAAAAATAAAACCGGTAATGCCCGTTGCTTCAGGAGGAGTCGGTCCTGGTATTGTCGACGCGATGCTTGCGCTTCATGGAAAGGATGTCGTGGTGCAGGCTGGCGGGGGAATACACGGCCATCCCAGAGGAACAAGGGCAGGGGCAAAGGCCATGAGGCAGGCGATAGATGCTGCAGTTAAAGGAATACCCGCCCCGAAGTATGCCAAAACGCACAGGGAACTTGCAGAAGCGCTTAAGAAATGGAAGTACATGCCCCCGAATACAGTTAAAAAACTTTTGGCGCAAGAAAGGAAGAGAGCAAAAACGCTTAGAAAGCGTGCTCTTTCTAAAGGAATAAAAGAAATAGAAAAACATTGGTGATATTCAATGATGGAAACGTGTGAGAGATGCGGAAAGCAGAGCGCAAAACTTGAAAAGTGCGGTTATTGCAAGAGAAGAATCTGCGTGTCCTGCATAAAGAGCGCGAGGAGAAAGAAAGTGGGACGGCTTTATATCTGCAAGGATTGCTGGGGAAATATACCTAAAAGGAAAAAGTTCAAATCCTACAATTACAGGCTTCAGTGACTTATTTTCCAGTATTTTTTGGTTTTTACAAATGCTTTTTGTGCTTCCAGAAGGTCCAGATAGAACGAGTTCTCATCCCTGTGCAGTTTCTTCAGTATTCTTGCTGCAGTGGAAGGACCTATACCATAGACGGACAGTGCAATTAACGCCCTTTTGCCGTATGCATGGATTAATTTAGCTGTATATTCCCTTTCCTCTCCGGTCCCTTTATCACGGGCAAGTGCCTTTTTGCCGCACCTCGGGCATTTGATATCAGAATCCTTTGCAGTTGCGAGATAAATGTATCTTGTCGCACCGCAATCCAGGCAGACCATGCTCAGGGTTTTTGAAAGAACATTCTCCTTGAGTGCGAGAATCATCCTTTCCCTTGGCTCAAAACTGCCTACCGCCTCCCTTGCGCTTGCCCTCTGGATTCCTATATCCGCAAAGAAGCTTGGTTCATCGCGGACATCAACTAAGAGTTCTATTTCCTTTGATTTTATTTTCCTGAAGATTTTCTCTGTTTTTTCAACATCGAAATATCTTGAAAATATATATCTGAGCGACTCCTCGTAAACGACAGAATATCTCATCGAATTTATAAATCTCTGGTTGACTGATGCGTCTTCCGAAAGAAGCCCGAACAACCTGCCCACGTGAGTGAAGATGGACTTTATGAGGAAAGAATTATGCACGCTTCTTTCAAGCTCTGAACGGATGCTCTTTATGTCGTTGAATGCCTTCATTACATGCTTTTCATTCAGTGCGAACGGAAGTTTTATCATAATGCGGTAGGGGTCTGAAACCGTTCGGACGCTTTCGCCTGTTATCTCCGATAATCTGCTTGCAAAAAGTCTTGCTATTCCTTCATTAACCCTTCTTCCGAAGCATGCATGGATTATTATCAGGTCCTTCACGATTTCGATTACGATTGTTTTGTCATCCGGCATCGGTTTTAGTTTTTTCCTCATTCTCCTGAGTGAACCTGCATTCCGGGCAACCTCATAAGGCACCGGAATCTCCTCTCCGGTCCAGGAGGGGACTGCGATATCCAGTCCAGAGCCAGGGCTTGCAAGAACTTCATCATCCGTGATGTCAACAACCTGCCATGCCTGCCCTTTTGAAAGGAATTCGGCACCGTCACCAAGATTCATCACAAAATCCTCATCAAGGGATGCTATCGGACGGTTTGAGGATACATCACGAAGCAGGTATCTTTTTACTTTCGGTATTGTGCTGAGATTGGAGAAATAATATTCTCTTGCCCTTTTTTTCGGTTTTATTTTTATTCTTCTCCCATCTTCGTATTCGTCATAGAATATTATGCCTTCGCCATACAGCTGGAGGGCTATTTTCCTGAGTTTTTCATAGCTTATGCCGTATGCGCCCGACCTGCCGAGTATCTTATGCGCATCTGCAAGTTCAATACCCCAGAAATCGAGCATAAGGCCTACAAGCTGGTGTGCTATTACGTCAAGCGCCCCTTTCTCGACCCTTTTGCTTTCAATCCACCCGTTTTCGGCAAGTGATTTTATCACTTCTGATTCGAGTTCGTCATCAAAATCCGTCGCAAGGATTATTCCTTTCGGTGTTTTTGTGATTGAATGACCAGAACGCCCGATACGCTGCACAAGCCTGAAAACCTGATGTGGAGAACCGTACTGGACAACCAGCTCCACATCACCGATATCTATCCCGAGTTCCAGTGAAGAGGTGCAGAGCAGCGATTTCGTTTCACCCTTTTTGAACCTGTCTTCCGCGGATATCCTGACGTCCTTTGAAAGGGAACCGTGATGGACCTCCACAGGGGCCTTGTTTTTTCTCAGCCATGCCCCTATTTCCTCGGCAGTGCTCCTTGTGTTTACAAAAATAAGCGAGCGGTGCTTTTCGGAGAGTTCTTTTATTCTTTCAAGGCGTTTTTCCTGTTCCTTGAGGAACTTTACGCTTATGTCCATTTTTCTTTTCTTTCCCGCTTCGACAACGGTGTATTCCCTTTCCCCGAACAGGAGCTTTCCCACTTCCACTTCATTGGCAACTGTTGCGCTTAAGCCTATTCTTTTGAATTCAGCTATTTCCTGAAGCCTTTCAAGGCCGAGTGAGAGCTGCGCCCCTCTTTTGTTGTCAACAACATCATGGATTTCATCCACTATCACGAAACGCACGTTCATGAGATGTTTCCTCATTATTTTTCCCATAAGAAGTGCCTGGATGCTTTCAACGGTTGTGAGCATGATATGGGGTGGTGTTTTCCTGTGCTTTGCCCTCTCCGACTGAGAGGTATCACCATGCCTGACTACTCTCGTAACGCCCAGCTTGTCGCACCAGTAGTGGAATCTTGAGAGTAGGTCCCTGTTCAGGGAACGTAAGGGAGTAATGTAAAGAGCGCAGATGCCTTTTTCCTCTGATTTTATCTGTTCGAGAACGGGAAGCAAAACGCTTTCCGTCTTTCCGCATCCGGTCGGGGCAAGAACCAGCACGTTCCTGCCTTCGGCTATCTTCGGTATTGCCTCTTTCTGGATGACGGTAAGGTCGCCGAAACGCTCCTTGATTAGCTCTATGGATTTCATTCAATAATATTACTCATTTTTTATTTAAAAATCCGACTATATTCTGCATGGGGGGAGCTTCCTTTCACTGAATAACCGTAACCTCTCCTGCCTTACTGAGATTATTTTTTCCAGATCCTGCCTCGGGATGGACTGGAAGCACGTTTTATCTTGCTGTTTCTTTGCATCTTTTGTTCTCATTTTTACATTCTGCATCTCTTCACCTTTTCTTCAGTTCCGGATATCAATATGGCTAAGACTCACAAAACTGTTTTGTAGTCTATTGAATCAAAAAGTATTTAAATGTGGTGGCTAAACTTGTGCTTTGGTGAACCAATCACTATATAAAACCCTCGGGGGTTAATTTCCAATACAAAAATAGCAGAAGTGATATGAATGAAAGTAGCAGATTTGAAAAGGGGTCCCTTCGAAGGTTCT
>DAOVFD010000118.1 GCA_030668565.1 Microcaldota archaeon | reverse complement strand
GGGGTTTGAGCCTATCCAATAGAAAGGAAGTGGCCGGATGGACAGGATACAGCCTGACAAATCGGTCTTTCGTTACCGGGAAACGAGGAAAATGGGATTTAAGTTCGTCAAAAACTTCACCAATATTGAGTTCTGCCCCTTCTTTGTGCAGAATAAGCCGCTCAGAAACCAACTCCTCAATATGAGCACGACCCAGGGAGAGGCGGATACGGTAGCGATCCTTGATCTTGTTGAAAGTGTCCTGATGAATTTCTCCTGTCTCTTCAATCCATTCCTGTAAAGAGGCGACTATCCACAAGGGAAATGTACTTGCCTCTTCCCCGAGGTATTGCAAGAAGCGGATGTCCTCATTATAAGAGCGAGCATCACCCTTGGAACGTAAAAATTCGGAAAGCTCATCCACCAGGAGGACCATGCCGCCAAAACCCTTATCCTTCAAGATGCCTTTTAACTTTAAAAAGGTCTCGTGTCGGGTTTCACTGCCACCAAATTTGCCGACGACTTCATCTCCGAGTTCCCCGAAAATAGAACGCAGGATGATGTCTTCCAGGAATTCAGAGCCCCGGTGCTGGACCAGGGAGAGGTCAACGACCAGGAAGTGAAGACTTGCAATTTTTTGCTCAAAATCGATCAGGGAAGGGGCCTGTGAATGGACTGTGTCCCAGGCCCGCGGATGCCTGATAAGGAGGCTAAGCATGCTTAAAAAATGTGATTTTCCCGAGCCGAAATGCCCTTTAAGAAAAACGCCCCTGCCCTCATTACCGGTAAGACTGGTAAGAATGGCTCCCAGGTTGTCTATGACCTCCCGGGTCATTACAAAGGTTTCAATGATCATCCGGCGAAGATCCGGGTTTTTCAGGTCTTCTAACTGGATAACGGTCCTGATGTCCGGGATTCCTACCAGGTCACGGATTCTCACGAATTTATTTTCATTTTCCAAAACCAATATTTTAGTCCTGCTCTGTCTAAAATTTAACGATTTTAAGATCAGTTTTTGAAAAGTCATCTCCTTTGAAAAGAAGTGGTTCATCAGAAGACTTGCTTAATGCATACGAACAGCAATCACCAATGTTCAATCCCGCTGGATGACGGCCTTTCCCAAAAGTTCTCCAAGCATTTCGTGCTAATTCAGCCTGCTCAGAATCCATTGCGACAATTTCAATTTGAGAACGGTGCAAAAGCAGGTCAAGTTCACGTCCCCCAGCTTCTCCCTTTTTTGCTTCTATAACGATGCTGACTTCCAAGGCGGAAAAGGCGCTAATCAGCTTTTTGGGATCGTCAGCAATTGCTACTGCAAATGCTTCTGCATCCGGTTCTCCAAGCAGAATTGCAATTAGAGCTGATGTGTCGATGACCATTATTCAGGAATACCTGACTGATTATAATCTAAAATCTCTTCAGGTGAACGCTGGTCAATATCCGGAATGGAACTACAGCGTTGTGAGATGGTCATAATCTCCTGCATTAAATTTGAAGTAGTGCGTCTGCCCTTTAGGCGTACAAGTCGTTCTTCTAGGGCATGTATAATAGCCTGAGTAAGGTTTTCTCCACTAATAGTTGCAACCTCTCTGGCAAGATGTTCTGCTTGAGAATTTCTAATGCTCAAAGCCATGATTCACCCCTTACAAATACGTATAGAAACTATAATTATTTATATATTACATACTTCAATGAATGTCAATTTATATCTCAAGGGAGTATGGGAAAGAGGCGAAGAGACAAAGGATTGAAGGGTGGAAGGAAATCTGTGCCAGGCATGGCAAGGAGGGGATGAAATACGCACAAGGTGCAATGGAACAGGAGCCTGGCAAGACCGAAGGTTTCTATTTCTATGGCCTCAGTGTGGGCATATACTCAGATGGGGTGAGTATACTCACGGCCCTCGCGGAAGGACTCAAGAAAAAGACCCAGAATGGCTTTGAGAAGGCCTATGAATTGGACAAAATGTATGATGAAGCAGGTCCAATACTTGCGCTCGGCCGATTCTGGGCAGTGGTCCCATGGCCATTCAAAGATAAGAAAAAGGCCCTCAAATTTTACAGAGAATACCAAAGGACGCAATATTTCGCTAAAAAGGATGAAGGGAAGGTATACCTTGCTGAGCTGCTCCTGCATTTGCGCAGAAAAGAAAACAAAGCCGACATTATTGAAGACATCCGCAAAAACTGCGGGTTCACCAAATCCAAATCAGCGGAGCTAACTGAATCAATTCTTGAAATCATAAAACATAGCCTTGAATCCGGACAAAAGGTTCTGATAAGTGGTTTCGGGAAATTCTGCGTGAAAGAGAAGAAGAAACGGAGAGGAAGAAACCCTGCGACCGGGGAAGATTTGATGTTGCGATCGAGAAGGGTCGTGAGATTCAAATGTTCATCGATTTTGAGGGATAAGATAAACCGTGGGGGTAAGTCCTGATTTGTGGTTGTAATCTTTAGCGAAATTGGTTGGAATCTAGGTCAAGGTCATGGCGAAATTCTTGAAAATGCTGGGCTGCCAAAAACTAAAAACTTATTTGGGTAACCTTGAATTCACTCCCATTTCAGATTACAAAACGAAGTCGTAAGTGAATTCAAAGAGTTCCGGTGAAGTCTATGCCAAGAATACATGAATTTTCTATGGAAGGAATCACCCCAAACATCTTGTAGACATTCCTTCCTTCTCTTTTGCCCAAGTACAAAATTCTGAAGCACAATAAAATGAAAATCACCAAAAAGCTTTAAAAAATAGAAAAAACAGGAGATAGTCATTCCTTTTTCCTTTGAAATTAATCTTGTTTCTTTGTAACTATAATGGTCATGGGA
>DAOVFD010000028.1 GCA_030668565.1 Microcaldota archaeon | reverse complement strand
GATGCGGATGTCGGCGTTTACATAGAAACAAAACCAGCTCCGCTTACTATCGGACAGGAGCATACTCTTTCTGTACTGGTATCAAACCTTGGTTCATACAGGATAGACAATGTTGATGTTGAGATAGATTCGGATGTGCTGCAAACCCTTGACATAACCAACAAGCAGTATATCGGAAGCCTTGAGAACGATGACTTCAGTACGGTCCAGTTCAAGACCCAGATAAGCCCGTTCACAGCACCTGGCGACCATGACATGACAGTAAAAATCAATTACAGGGACCAGTCAGGGGAATGGAAAACAAGATACATAAGCCAGCCTATTACGGTTTACGGAGCACAGGCAGAGGAAGGAAGCATCCTGAATTACATTATAATCCTGGTAGTGCTTGCAGTGATTGCCTGGTTTTTCTTCCTAAGAAAAAAGAAAAAGGAAGCTTGAGACAATGAAGCTTACTGACATGTTTTCCTATTCTCTCAATGCACTACGCTATGGAAAGGTAAGGTCCTGGCTTACAGTTCTAGGAATAGTTGTGGGTATCTCAACAATAGTGATACTGATAGGTCTTGTTCAGGGACTTAGCGATGATATAACCGCAGAGCTGGAGGGATTCGGGTCAAACACCATTGTTATAACTCCGATTAGCGCCAGCGGGATTGGTGCTGCTGCATCTGCTTTCATGCCGACAAAAGGAAAATTGTACATGAAAGATTATGAAAGAATAAAGCGGCTCGGCAGCGTTGAGTACATAACCCCTGTCATCCAGGGAAGGACATATGCAAAATACAAGAAGGATGAGCTATCTGTTAGCGTTATCGGCACAGATCCGGAAGTCTTCAAACAAACCACAGGAATCCTTGAACTTGAGGAAGGAAGATTTCTTACTGATGCTGATCGCAAGTCCGTTGTAGTAGGGAGTAATATTGCGAAAGAACAGTTTGACGAGGAGGTACGCGTCGCTTCCGTCATCTACATTTCAGATGAAAGATATACTGTTGTGGGCGTGCTTAAGAAAACAGGAAGCGCATTTACGAACCTTGATGACGTATTGTTCATCCCGTTTGAAGAAGCAGAGGATATGTTCTCTGATATAATGGCCGAAGATGAAATAACAGCGATAAGACTTACGGTAAAAGAAGGCGAGGACCCGGAAGAAGTTGCTGAAGAAATAGATGACATACTGATGGCTGCCCATAGGGTAACGGAAGACGAAAAGGATTTCTCAGTAATTAGTGCTGCTTTCATAAACGAGCAGCTTGAATCGATAACCAGCATACTATCCCTGTTCATGGGCGCAATAGCAGGAATATCCCTTATTGTTGGAGGAGTTGGAATATCAAATACTATGTTCACGAGCGTTATTGAAAGAACAAGGGAAATAGGAATGTTAAAATCGGTAGGAGCAACAGAGGAGGAGATACAAAGGCTTTTCCTTATTGAAAGCAGCCTCATAGGATTTTTCGGAGGATTGGTAGGCCTTGTGTTTGCATTTTTGATTATAATACTGATAGACCTGTCAGGATATGTCCCGGCTGTCTTCATTCCATGGGTAGCTGCAGGCGCGCTGATATTCTCAGCAGTAGTTGGAATAATTGCAGGAGTACTCCCAGCAAGACAGGCTGCAAAGCTTGACCCGATAGAAGCTTTGAGGTATGAATAATGAAGGTTGAGGATTCATTCAGGTATGCGGTAAGGAATATCCGTACATCCCACCTCAGGTCCTGGCTTACCATTATCGGTGTAATCATAGGCGTGGTTGCACTTGTTGTTATAACCTCTATAAGCGAGGGTGTACAGCAGGATATCAAGGTCCAGCTTGAAGCATTCCGTCCTAATTTTCTGGTTGTTGTTCCTGTGAGCATAGAAGAGAGCCTTACTGCATACACCGGTATGGCAACGGCAGCTACAGGAAAATTGTTTGAACGTGATGCAACAGCAATCAAAGGTATTCCTGGTGTGAAATCTGTCGGACGTGCAAATTACGGGCGGACATCAATAGCTTTCAAGGACAAGGAAATTGTAGCTCCGGTATATGGGATTGATGTCGAATATTATGACCAGTACGATTATTATCTCAAGATAGAAACAGGAAGGATATTCAAAGACAGTGAACGACATGTTGCTGTTCTGGCCAATGACGCCGCGAACGTTTATTTCGGGAAAAGAAAAGTGGCCGTCGGCAATATCATCAAGATAAACGAAATCGACTATCGTGTTGTAGGGATCTTCGAAAAAATCGGAACCTCCTTGTCTGAGCAGGACGACAGCATTATAATGATACCTTACGAGGATGGCAAGGATCTTTTTGCAAACCAGCTTTCTAAAAACGAGGTTAACTTCATATCTGTTGAAGCCGATGAAGGCGCGGATGTAGATGAGATAAAGGATGCGATAGAAAGGAAACTCATTGCATATCACAAGGTTACTCCCGATGAAAAAGATTTCAGTGTAATAACAGCTGATTATATCGAGGAAATGGTGGGCGGCATTCTTGCAATGCTTAGTGGTTTTCTGTTTTTGATTACATTGATTGCCTCTGTTGTCGGAGCAATAGGAATTGCAAATACGATGTTCATGGGAGTGCTTGAAAGAACAAAGGAAATAGGTGTTCTGAAAGCTGTAGGTGCAACCCGTTGGGACATAATGAGCGTCTTCCTTGTTGAGAGTATGATAATTGGCGTGATAGGAGGAGTACTTGGCTTGATTATAGCATTCTTTATCCTTCAGGTTGTAGTTGAGTTTGGAGTGCCATATGTACTTAGTGATTGGATAATAGTTTTTGCACTTGTCTTTTCGGCCTCGGTTGGAATACTGGCAGGCGTCATTCCGGCAAGACAGGCTGCAAAACTCGACCCCGTTGAAGCACTCAGGAGTTAAAAAGCTTACATCCTAATCTTCTTTCATGAAACTGAAGTTATTCATCAACAAATCAGTACATGAGAACGCTGCTTACTACTACGAGCTTGCAAAAGATGCAAAGAGAAAGCTGAAAGGAACCGAAAAGGCGATTGAGGAAACGAAAAAAGAAATGAAAAAAGCCGGGAAAAAGAAAAAAGAGGAGAAGAAAATAAGAGTGAAAAGGGAAAAGAAATGGTTTGAAGTTTTCCATTGGTTCTATACATCTGAAGGTAAGCTTGCAATCGGCGGAAAAAATGCACAGCAGAATGATATCGTTTACAAGAAATACATGGAGGACAACGACCTGTTTTTTCATGCAGATATACAAGGTGGTTCTGCAATCATACTTAAAGAAGGCGTAAACGCTTCTGAGGAGGAAATAACTGAAGCTGCGCAGTTTGCTGCCAGTTTTTCAAATGCATGGAAGAACGGAAATGCTTCAGTAGATGCTTATGCAGTAAAAAAAGAGCAGGTTTCGAAGCATGCTCCAGGTGGTTTTATTCCTGTCGGTGCATTTGCAATTATTGGGAAGAGAATCTGGTTCAGGAACACGAAACTGGGTTTGAAAATCGGCAGAAGCGAGCATGGCCTTGAAATAATTCCAGAACGCTCTGCAAGAAAACTGAAGAGTGAAATTTATCTTGCTCCTCTGAAATCAGGAAAGGAAAAAGGGGAGCTTGCACGGTTTATTGCAAAAAAATTCAGTGTTGACGTTACAGAAATTCTTGAGCTTACTCCCAGTGGAAAAAGCAAGATTGTCAAGAAATGATAGTTATTTTGGAGCCACACAACCTCTTATGTCAGCATGAGGTGCTTTTGGCGCGCATATCGGTCTCTCAGGCAGATCACATGGACAGTCTTCAGGACAGGAAGAGCATTTTTCATTCGGGCTGCATATTCCATCACCGCATTCTCCCAATATATCCAATGGCTCAAAGCCAGTCATTTTTATGAATGTAAACCTGCCGACTTTTGCAAAAAACTCTCCACCCTGTTCAAGCAGTTCTTCAATGTTGGGTGATTTTTGTGGTGGTCCTCCCAGTGTGCGCATGCCTCCGGATTCTTCATGTACAAAATAAACATTTCCAGAAAAATCAGGTTGTCCGTCGCTCACATTAAATCCGGTTGCCTCAAACCAGTATGCAATTCCACCACGTGGTCCGAAAATAACCGCATCGGGTATTCGGGAATGCAGTTCCAAAAGACCGAGATATTCCCCTTCATTTATCAGAGGCCTGAACTCCTTGCCCATATCAACAAATCCCCAAAGAGTATAAACAGCAAATATCGCTATTATTCCATAGAGCACCTTCTTCTCCCGGAAATAAAATGCACCTGCAGCGGAAACCGGGCAGATAACAACATAACTCATCAGGATAAACCGCCATAACCATCCGTGCTCAACAAAAAGCGGCTGGGTAAGAAGGAATGCAATAAGAATTGCCCCTGCAAAAAGTATAAGATGTCTTCTGTCTTTTTTTGAAAGTTCATATAACCCCAGAAATATAAGCACTGAAAATATTCCATATTGCTCGAACATGCTGAAACTTACTGCTTCCTGCCCCGGGCGAAGTTCCTGAAGTCCTACCGTTCCTATACTTGTTTCGTCCATCAATCCGGGTACCAGAACTGCCATTAAAAGGGTGGCGCAAATAAGCAACACAAGCGAAATCAAACATACCAATGAAGCTTTTGAGAGTTTCTTCTTTTTGAAAAAATCATAAATGGGATAAATGACAAGAAAAGGAGCGATGGAAGCCGTTATGTAGGCGGTTGAACTGAAATGGGTAAGCAGCATCATTCCGAAGAAAAATACAGTTAACACAATGTTTTTTCTGCTTTGTTCATCAAGAAGTTTTATGAAATAATAAAGAAAAAATGCGCCAAAGAAAAGGCCACCCGTATTCTTCAGAAGGTCAACCATTATCCTCATGTTTGCAGAAGAAAATGCGCCAAGGAATGCTGCAAACAGGGCAACCTTCCCGTCTTTCATAAGGTATTTTGTAATAAGATAAAGTGGAAATACAATAGCAGCTGAAAGAAGGGCTATTCCAATCTTATATCCAACCATTACATCTCCGAAAATTAATGTGAGGAATGCAGCATAATAGAAAATAACCGGAGGAGAACCACCCGTGTCCAGAGACTCTCCAGCCAGAACAAGATTTATGTTATTTACATAATAACCTGCATCCATTCCTGCTATAAGGTAATCCTGGGTAAGGAAATACATCTTTGCGATAAAGGATATGAGAAAGATGACAACAAGAAAAACAAGTTCTTTCTCTCCTCTTATTTTTTCGATTATATCCATGTTATCTCAGTGAAGTATTCGACAGATTGAAATAAAAATATGATGATATTCAACAAATCAAACGTATTTTCTCTCATCAAAATATTTTCTCAAGGAAAATCACTTTCTCCTATATAGTTGCTGCTCCCAGAAGGCGACAGTTTTCCCTTTAAAATGCACTTAATCTCTATATTTTTACCAAATTTGATTTGTACATTTTCTAAGCTGAGATCCACTTCTTTTTCTTCCGAGAGAAAATGCGTAATCAATTGCTCCAACATTTTATTCTTTATCTTATTTGCCATTTTATCACCTCAAAACTCCATCCTTTTTCATAAACTTTAAGCATTCCAAAACAGTGTATGCTGCCTTGGATACGCCTATGCTTGCTCCAGTTGCTGGAGACTCTGTTTCCTTTCCCACAAGGTATAAGCCGTTTATTGGTGTTTTCTGTGAAGGAAATTTCTGACCGACCATAATACTTTCAGTGTGTTGAATTTGAGTATGAATCAGGTCGATATCATCCTCAATCTTTGGAAAAACGTCGGAGATTATGCTCAAGTACGTCCTGCCTAATTTTTTAACATCCTGTTTTTGCTCATCTTTCGAAAGCACAAATACGAAACCGGCGAGCTGTTTTCCAGCAGGCGCAAGTGAAGGGTTATAATTAGATATAGGTACAACCCAGCAGGGTTTTTCTGTTTCAACCCAGATCTCTGAGCCACCCCTTTCAAAATATCTTTTATTGAGACCGAGCCAGATGCTTAGCGTTGTCGCCCGTTCAATACGCTTAAGACATTCTGAGTAGTCCTCCCTTAAGGGCAGAAGGTCCGATAGAAGCTTGGCATATCCCGCGTACACGACAATATCGGAATGATATTCACCGTCCTGTGTTACAACCCCTTTAGCATATCCGTCTTCGACAATGATTTTTTTGACTTCGCATTCTGTCTTTATCTGACATGTTTTTGGCATGGATTGGATTATGCAGTTTACGATACTTTGGAGGCCCCCTTTTGGATATCCCTGCTCCTTTGATCCTTCTTCCTTTACTAATCTCATCAACTTATGTGCCTTTGTTGTCAATGAACTACCCTTTCCTCCACCCCCTACAAACCTCCCAACAGGGCACTTATCCGTTGTTGTGCCTGCCAGAAAAAGTGAAATCGCATTTGCGATACGCAGACTCCTCTTTGAGAAGTGGTGTTCATCCAGAACTTTCCCGATGCTTTTGTTATTCAGGTCATTTCCGGCTGCATAATCAACCAAAAGACCAGATATTGCCCGCACTATTTTTGTTCTCTCCATTTTTGAGAGGGGAGAGAATGCCATCCAGTCTTTGACCGTCCAAGGGAAGGGAGCAACAGAGTCGCTGAATCTCAGATAGTATTTTCCATGCTCAGCAAATTTTGGTACAACATCAAAATATTTATCCATGAGGACTCTAAGTGGCCCGGTTTTCAGCCTCGTAATTATGTGTGGTCCCGTGTCAATCCTGTAACCTTCAATCCCGTAAGACCTGCAAATTCCACCAATTTCTTTCTCCTTTTCAAGAAGCAAGACACTCTTTCCTTCCTTTGCCAAAGAAAGCGTTGCCAATAGGCCACTTATTCCCGCCCCAACGATTATTGCATCATATTTCATCTGTGCACCCTTATAGGCGTGGAAAACTTCTCCTCAATTCTTTCCCTATAACCCAAGGCATTATAGGCACAGAAGGGTATCAGGCTATTGTCTGGTGTCACATAATGTATTCCACATCTCTTCAGGCGTTCCAAATCCATATTATAACAGTCCTGAAAATGCATGGCACCAACAAACACGGAATGTACATGCATATCTATCAGGGTGTCTAGGTCCCTTTTCAAAATAAGCTGTGACAACAACTTGAGGGCGTTTGCCTCTTTCGGCATTTTATCAAGGTGAATAGTGTCCTTTACTCCCTTTAGCATATCAGCTGCAAAGAGTCCCTTGTCTTTCATTCCTTTATTTTCTACGTGCCCTTCCCATTTCTCAAGCAGTGAAAGCAGCTTAGGAACATCCATTATCTTTGTTATCGGAATAAGTTTTTCTCCATCCAAAAAGAGATACGTAGCCCTTCCGCAGAGAGGATGAACAGTAAAAAAGGGCATTTCCGTACCCCCAAGTTTGCAAAGGATTTTTTGGAGAGGAACGACAGAAGGAACAGGATAAAAATCCTCCTGTTTCAAAATACCATTGCTTTGTTTTTCTATATCTGAACAAAGGTTGGATATTGTATACCTTAATTCTTTTCTTTCTCCTGGATTCATTCTTCCGCAAAAGGAAAGGGGCTGGAAGTTTACACCCCCTATTATATCGGAGTTCTTGGCAGCAAATTGTATGAACCTGAAGGCCTCGTGAGCATTTTCCTTGCTTATTGTCGGCACGAGTATTATTTGTATTTTGGAGCGCCTACAGTTTTCAAGTAGTTTTTCTATGATAAGATGGTTCCTTTTTTCGTGATTTGTCTTGTCGCTGAAGCCGTCGAAAGAAAGATAAAGAAGAAAGAGTCCGGCGTCATAAAGTTTTTTAGCGTACTCCAGGTCATTCGCCAGCCTGTAACCATTCGTTGCAAGCAATTTTACTTCGAATCCCATCTCGTCTGCTATTTTTACTATATCAGGCAAATCATCTCTCATTGTCGGTTCGCCGCCTGAGAAAAGTACTGCATTACATGTTGGTTCTTTCTTTCTTATAGACGAAAACATATCCCTTATCTGTGAAAGAGATGGTTCATAGAGATAGCCACTTCTTTCTGCCTTGGCAAAGCAGTATTTACAATTAAGGTTGCATCTATTTGTTACATCCATAATCGCAAGTAGCGTCTGTGTTTGGTGGAGAGAACAGTTTTCACAATCGTAAGGGCATTTTTGAATATCTCTCGGCTTTGCAGTGTATCTCATATACTTTATGGTCTCCTCAAACTGCTTCGCATCATAAATTATCTCTTCGAAATCTCCATGTTCCTTACAGTGTTTTTTCATTACTATGCTGTCATCTTTCTGGACAAGCGTTGCATCTATAATCTTTTTGCATTCAGGGCATATGCTCTTCGTTTTTTGCGTTTCCATAACATCAGCCAAATCCTTTGCAATTTATTATTCACACGTATGAAAAATCATTTGCATAGATATATTTAAATATTAATGTAGTAAGATAATCTTGCGAAAGTTGCATACATATGAAAGGGCTTGAAAAGCACCCCGAGGGAAAACATGAGCATAGACCGATTGGCAAGGCTTGAAAAAGTCTTAAAAGAGAAAAAGAGAGCTCCCACAGAAGTGCTTAGCACCGTCCTTAAATTTCTCGATTTTAAAGACGCGGAGATAAGGTTATACAAGATTCTTCTCAAAAGAGAAATGATGATGGATGAGATAGTGCAGAATCTCAATGCGTCTGAAAGATCTGCAAGGGAGCATATCAAGACGCTGTATAAAAAGGGGTTTGTGAAAAGGAAAGTTGTAATCGGAGAAAGGCTGAAATATGCATACTACTCCGTTTCTCCGGAAACTGCGTGGAAAATAGTCAAAAGAGGCGTCAATAATGCTCTTAAAGATGTTGATAAGATACTGAAAAATGTTTCCGTCTTTCTTTGAATGCCGCCCCAAATTATATTACCTTTCCGGTAAGTAGCGCTTATATTTCAACAGGTTTTTAAGCGGGCTATTCGGAAAATCTGTTGCGATGGAAAGGTTGGCATAGTAAACGATTGCCTTGAGTGCCCTCCCTTTTTCCAATCTTCTTGCAGAGGTGGTTACGTACGGCTCTGGGAGATACGTAACACGACCAAGCCGGTGGAGTTTTCGCGCAAATGCACCATCCTCCAAGGGAGCATTAGGAAATCCTCCTGCTCTGAAAAATACTTTTTTCCTCACAGCGTTGTTAAAGCCAAGGATCTCCCCTTTGCCGAATGAACCCTTTAGAAGGAGGTATTTGTTTGAAAGTTCCTGCAGTGCCCTCAGAGTGCGGCTACTCCCGCCAAATCTGAATGCGCAGGAAAGGCCCAACAGTTCCTCATCACGCATCACCGCATGCACTACATCAAGATAGTTTGGCGGTATTATGGTATCCGCATCTATGAATACAAATAAACTTCCTTTCGCTGACTTTGCACCGGTATTCCGTCCAATCCAGATTCCTTTCTGTTTTGTGACCAAAAAGCGGTCTGCATACTTTTTTGCTATCTCTTTCGTTTTATCTTCGCTTCCACCATCCGCAACAATCAGTTCATAGTTCAATATTGTTTTCTGATTTACTATCGAGCGAAGGCATTTCTCGAGATATTTTTCTTCATTCAAGGTGGGCACGATAACCGAAATTTCCGTTTTCATACTATCGAACAAAAATACCAGCAGGAATTTAAATAAGTTTTTATCACACACTTTACTTCACAATAATTTTGCACGCCATACGAATCTACAGACAACGCAAATCTATATCCATGTGAATAAGGACGAGCTTTACGCGAGTATTGAAAGGGCACAGGATGACAGATTGATGCAGAGAATAAGGAAAGTGCAAGAAGGAATCTAACGCATTTTATAATAGCCGATTCCACGGGCCTCATGCACTGTTTTCCTAATTTCTGAGGCAAACTCCTTTGCGCTTGTCATGGCAAATGCAGCATCCGTTGATTTTATCTCACCGGTTCCATACGAAGCCTCTACTCTCATAGTTTTTACTTTCTCCAAAGTTTCCGAATATTTTTCAGAAAGCTCCTTTGCCTGCCTTAGATAAACGACATAATTCTCATCAACCTTTCCCTTCTTCGTATAGAATTTTTCAAATGCGAGTATGGCGCATTCATGCGACCTTGCGTCCAGGCCGATTACCCGCAATGCTGCAAGAACCGAATGGTACATCGAATAATATGCAGCAACGATAGTCCAGTCAAAATACTTTTCATCGAACATTTTTTCCATAGCCAATATGTTACTTTCAACTTTTTCCAAGTGGGCCATTGCCGTTCCAGCATCCGGTTTTTTCCTTATTATCCTCGGTGGGATTTCCTTCGTCCCCTTAAAGCATTTTTCCAGTTTGTCTTTCATGACGGTTCACCTCTTCTAAAAACAAATCTCCAGAAATTCTCTTCCCCAAAAAATACGATACGTTCCTCCCATATATTTTTGTAAACGGGCTCTTTCAGCCATCTGCCCATGATTTCTTCCAAATCTACAATATGCAGGGATATCTTTTTGCCGGTTATTATCTCTTTTCTCCTAATCACTTCCTCCAGTTTTGTTTTAGTATCATCATTTTTATTAAGCACGAAAAGGAAATCGATATCGCTTGTTTTTCGGTGTTCTCCCCGTGCAGAAGAACCAAATAAAAGAATAAAGTAAATGGATGCAGGACATTCTTCCACTGCTTCAGATGCTATGTCTTGGACAACAAATCCTATTTCATTGTTTTTTACGAATTCGTTTTTTCTTTCCAATTCTGCAAGAGAAATGGCCTTTAAGGCCATCTCATTCCTTTTGTTGAGCCGGTAAAATACCTGTCTGCCCTTTTTTTCGCTTAACAGTGATTTGTTTTCAACGAGTTTCTTAAGATAAAAAACAGTTCTCTCATGCGTCGTTCCAGCCAATCTCTCTATTTCCCGCCCGTACAACTCTTTTGACGGTTTGAATAAAAAAGCCCTTATGAGTTCGAATTCTTTCCCAAACATACTTGTTTATTGAAACACAGTTTTTTTAAATGTTTATAAACCAACCATATGGTTTGAAAACAAACCAATAAAAA
>DAOVFD010000009.1 GCA_030668565.1 Microcaldota archaeon | reverse complement strand
CTTTCTTCGGCCTCTTTTTTCATTGACGGGTCAAGGGTTCCTTCACAGATTAAGACATCTGCATCTTTTGCAGCTTTTATGAGACTCTCACCTGGCAGGGTATCCCCGCTGTAAACAACCTTCAGACCTTTCTTCACCCAGCTCACATCTTCAAGTTTTATTTTCCTTTTTCCGATTTTAATATATCCTTTCTTCTGTATTTCAGTGAACATTCTTCCCTTCAATCCCAGCTTATGCGCTTTTTTCTCATTGAACTTTACCCTGTCGTTCTCTTTGAATACGAATCCGTACGCCTCCTTACAGTGCTTCACCGGAAATGCCTCAATTACAAAACCGTCTCCCTTGTAAACAACACCCCTTTTCAGTGTGTGTACCCCTACAAAACCGTATCTTTCCTCAAGCCTTTTTCCAAGTTCCTCAAATGCATGGATATGTATCTTGTGCCTAGGTTTTGCCATGAGATTAAGCGTTTCAAGAAGGCCGAATACCCCAAGATAATGGTCAAGATGGGAATGTGAAATGAAAATCGCATTAAGGCTTCCATAGCCGACTTTGTATTTCATCATCTGCCTCTGCGTGCATTCACCCGCATCCCAGAGCAATAATTCCTTTTCGTATTTCAATGCTATCGCTGGCATGCTCCTATCAACAGTAGGGGCAGAACCGCTCGTACCGAGAAAAGTTATCCGAAGCATGGGGATAATAGAAATCCGTAATATTTATAATCGGAAACATGCAATGTTATTGTTGGTGATGGTATGAGAAGGGTATTTAGACATCCAACTGCAGAAGGTGGAAAAGGAAAAATAGTCGGAAAATCGGGCGGACAGAGTTTTAACACAAGGGAGATAGCCAAAATGCTTGATGGAAACTCTGATGAGCAGATGAAGGCATTGGTTATGTTGAGGAAGTCTCCTGCTGCACTTGCATATGTCGGCGCTTTGCATAACTCTGAAGGCGTTCGCAGCATAGCGATATCCTATCTTGAAGACCCCTATCATTTACTTACTGTTGCAAATTCTTCTCCGCATTATGATTCAGTTGTCCAGAGTTTTGAAAAACTCGGGAAGATGATGGACAAACTTGAGGGAAGGATATCTATTACGGTGGCATGTCATTCTCCGTTTGAAGACGACCGGTTAAATGCATTAAACAGGACAAGGAAACTTGTTGAAGAAGGAAAAACGTTTATGATCGGAACTCATTATGCACAATTTGGATATGATGAGGGGGAAGATGCAGACATTCACACAATGATTACGAAAGTCAGATATGTTGACAGAATGGTGCTTTCCGCCAGTCCGTATAATAAAGAGGACGTAGAAAAAAGGAGATACGTTTATTCTTCCGGGGCGGTTGAAAACATTCTTGAAAAAGAAGCTTAATCATACCTTTTTAGGCCTTTCATGCGGCCTGAAAGCTATTTTCCTCCCTTCAATGTCTATTGTTTCACTGTTATCGAGTGTAAAGCGGAAAGTGCACGAAACCTTTGGGATTTTCACTTCCTTCCCCTCTTTTTCAATTATAATAAGATTCTTTGTTTCATCAACGACTCTGCCCTTCATTCCCACAAGGTCACGCTGGCTGCTGTTCACTATCTCAACCTGCAGCCCTACAAAAGTAGAATAAAGGATATTCTTTTTCGTCCTCATGTTAACTAACTTCTATGCTTTCAGCAGGATAGCCCATTGCCTTGAGAAGCGCGGGAATCTTCTTCTTGTGTATTCCCTGAAGGATTATCACGCCCTTCTTCGCAGTCCCGCCGCATGCGAGCTTCTGTTTCAGATTCTTTGCGGTACGGTTAAGCTGGGCTGGGTCTATTCCTTCAATAATAGTAACAAGTTTCCTGAATTTTTTCTTTGTTACATATATCCTGATTTTCGTTACTCCCTGTTTGTCGAGTGCCTCGCAAACGCAGAGGTCAATCGGCATTCCACATTTCGGACATCTTTCCGCCATTTCTTACATCCACCTAATTTTTTTCTACAATAAGTATATTATTCTACGGAGATATTTAAACCTTGGGTTTTTCCTCCTCAGTTACCGGCTGCGACAGCATTGTTTTGAGTTTTGCTATTGCCTTTCTGAGCGGTTTTATTTTTTCCTTTTTGCCTTCTCCCTGCAGTTCGAGTATGGCCTTTTCAAGTTCGGCTATCTTCGCCTCTGCCGCCCTGGGAGTCATCAATTTCATTTCATTGTCTTTTATTACGGCCATGTTTCATCTACCTCTTCTGCCTCTGGGCGGGCCTCTGCCTCTTGGTGGGCCTCTGCCTCTGGGCGGGCCTCTTACCCTTTCACCTTCACCGCGTCTTTTGACAATTTCCGTTGCCGCTTCGATAACCTTGGGAAGTACCACCTTCTCTTCGGGCTTCTTGTCAGGGAATACCGTTCCGGGAGGAGCTATCCTTACGAGAACCCCTATTACACCCGATTTGGTATTCGCATTTATGTGGGCTTCCTTTATGAGCCTTGTGGGTTCGCCCGCTTTTGGGATATAACCTGCGGAAACCCTCAGCCTTTTTGCCCTTGCACCCTTTGCACCTATCTTTCCGGCAGCGACTATCTCCGCACCAATTGCCCCTGCTCTCATGATCTCCCTGAGCATGTAATGAAGAACGGCCCTCACCTTCTTTCCGGTTTCTATGTATCTTGTTGCCTTCTTTGCAACCATCCTGGGTTCAAGATAGGGAGTTCTTACCTCTATTACGCTTATCTGCGGATTATCAATCTTGAATTCCTTCCTTATCAGTTCGGTGAACTCGTTTATGAATTTTCCCTTCCTTCCGATTATCCTTGCCGGATTTAACACTTCCAGCGTAATCCTAGTCATAATCGGGGTTCTCTGGACATCCACGCTCGCAAGCCCTGCCCTGTCAAGTTTCTTCTCAAGGAATTTCATCAACTGGTATTTGCTGAACGGTTCCTCAATAATTTTCTCCTCGTTAAGCATATTATTTCTTCACCTCTTCAACATCAGATTTCTTCTCCTCTTTCCTGGGCTCGGGTTTTTTCTCAGGTTTCTTTTCCTCTTTCTTTGGTTCAGGTTTCTTTTCTTCTTTCTTCTCCTCTTTCTTAGGCGCCTCCTCTTTGGGTTTCTCTTCCTTCTTTGCTTCCACCTTTCCTGTTTCTTTTTTCTCCTCTTCTTTTTTCGGAGGGGTGACTTCAACACCCTTTGGAACCTCTGAAAGGGATTTCAGTATTATTTCAATCCTTGAAGTTTCATAATCCGAACGTGCCCACCTTCCCTTTGGTGCGGCCCTCCCGTACGAATATCTCTTGTTTGCAATCGCGTGAAGAATGTCGTACTCGTCTCCGAGGCCCTTTACTCCTCCGTTTGCAATTGCGCTGTTAAGCACCTTCAGCACTGCTTTTGCAGCCTTCTGAGGATACCTTCCTTTCTTTCCTCCCAGTTCCCTTCTGTGCCCCATTCTCTTGTTATGGCTTTTATACAGCACGGCGGCTTTTCCATCGGCAACCCTGCCAAGGAATTCAATCGCCCAGTCCGCCTTTTTGCCTCTTATTCTTCCGCATACTTCTGCGAGGTCCTTGAATGAAGCGTTTATGTTTTCTGCTTTTGCCATCGCGCAATTTTCATCCACACTAACTACAGAATATCCCTTCATAATCATCACTTCAGCGGTACGAATTTTGAACCTCTTGTAGCACCGACACCGGGACCTGAATGCAGCACTCTTCCGGTTGAGTGAACGAAGTCACCGAGTCTTGCACCAACTTTCTTGACCGTTATCTCAACTTTCTTGTATTCCTTTCCGTTGTAAACGCCGAATGTCAGGCCGACCCACTCCGGAAGGACTACTGCGTCCCTGAGCTGGGTCCTTATGATTTTCTTCGGGTCCTTCTCCTTTATCTTCCTTACTTTTTCCATGAATTTTTTCAGACGTGGATTTTTCTTGAGTCTTTTTAACGTCCTCCTGTTCCTTGAAGTCGTTTTTTTCAGAAAGTCCTCAATGCCCACTTCTGAGATAGTGTTTTCATCATAACCCTTCCACATATCTTTTCTAACCATCAATGTCACCTCTTCTCCGCCCGTGCAGTCCTCTTGCCCTTCTTCCTGCCCGTTGTCCTTGCCGCAATATGACCGACCTTTGAACCGGGTGGAGCTCCTCTTGCAATAGTAGTCGGCTTTCCCACGTGGTGCTGCTTACCGCCGTGCGGATGTGAGTATGCAGCCATATGCACTCCTCTCACCACAGGCCAGAGCTTGTTCTGTGCCTTGTACTTGTAATGCGCCTTGCCCGCCTTTATAAGCGGTTTTTCCAGTCTTCCCCCTCCGCATACAATGCCGAGCTGTGCCCTGCACTCCCCTAAAAGGGAAACAACCTTCTTGCTGGGAAGCCTGATAATCACTCCTGTCTTATCCTTTGACACTACTGAAGCAAAAGAACCCGCTGCCCTTACAATCTTTCCTCCGTCTCCGGGGGTCCTTTCTATATTGAATACATACGTTCCGTCCGGAATCCTGTATAGTGGAAGGACAGAACCGAGCCTGAGTTTTCCCTGCACTCCTACGTCAAGTTCGTCTCCGACCGCTATTCCCTCAGGTGCAAGGAGATAACCCCTCTCACCATTGTCATATTCCACCTTCATAAGAAGCGCTGACCTTGCAGGGTCATCAACGAATCCGGTTACCTTTACAGTAAGAACTCCTGTTTTTTCTATGTCATCATATTCCCTGTAGTTGAGGTCCACCTTGTATCTTTTCTTCGGGGACCTGTATCTGGGCCTTCCAGCACCCCTCTTTTGAGTTTTGAGTCTTTTTCCCATTCAGAGCACCTTATGCAACCATCTTAAGCTTTGTTGCGACATCGTCCGCCTTGAATTCCTTTGCAAAACGAACTATCGCATGCTTTCTCCCTTTCGGGGTAACGAGTGTTTTAACAGAAACAACCTTCACGCTGAACAGCTTTTCCACCTCGTCCTTTATCTGCTTCTTAGTTGCCTTGAACGCAACCTCGAAACGCAACGAATTTTCTATTTCTATTTTTCCTATAACCTTTTCGGTCTTTATCGGAGCTATCAATATCATTGTTTCCCTCCAAGAACGCCCAGGGCGTTTTCGGTGAATATCGTCATCCTTCCGGGATGTGCTCCCGGTGCCAGGTGCGTTACCCTAAGCTGTTCTGCTGTCACAACATCAACTCCGGGAATATTCTTTGCTGCCTTGAGCACGTTTCCTTCGGATACAACTATCAAAGCTGATTTCGCACCCTTTCTCTTCTTTGCCTTTTCAATCAGTGGGAAAAGATTAAGTGCCTTCAACACTGAAAGAACCTCTTTCGTTTTGCTTAATTTCTCAAATGAATTGTCAAGAACCAAAGGCAATGACACGCCAAAATCACAGTTCATCCTTTCGCAGACAGTTTTCCTGTCAGCCGTGAATGCTATCGCACTTTTCAATGCCCGTTCGTATTCCTTCCTGTTTATTTCCTCTGCTATCCTCTTTTCGGGCTTTGGTGGATGCGACCTTCTTCCCTTTACCGCACTCGGGCTCCTCTTTACCTTTCCGTACCTTCCTTCAGGAAGAACCTCTCTCGGCCTGTGCGCTATGCCCATGTTCTTCGTAGTACCGTAGTCCTCCTTTCTTCCTCTATAACGCGCGGATGTCTCCATGCCCGCGTATTTGTAGCTTCCTTTCGGCTGGTGTTTTTTGCTTTCATCACTGAGCACTGCCCTTTTTACAAGGTCGGACCTCAGCGGTTCCTCAAAAATCCCTGGAAGTTCTATTTCTTTCAGAACCTTTCCCTCAAGCGAGTATAATGAACCTTTCATCCAAATCACCCTGTCTCCTTTGAAACGTAAATCAGCTGCGGCTCCTTCACCGCTCCCGACCTTCTCACTGCAAGCCTCAGCTTCAGCAGCCTCTTCACAGGTCCGGGCAATGAACCTCTTACAAACATATAATCATTCTTCACAAACCCGTATCTGTTGAACCCGCTGGAGGGATTTATCTCATCCACGTTATCGCCTATCCTGAGTATCTCCTTGTTCAGCTCGGTTCTCTTGTGATATCCCATCTGCCCTGCCTGCGGAGCAGTATACATGACATACGGGGGCTTGAAAGCTCCGAGACAACCAACATGTCTTCGTTTATTTGTTGCTTTTCTTCTCTGGAGTGCTGTTCCGAATCTCTTTGCCGGCCCCTGCCACCCCTTTCCCTTTGTAACAGCGATAATATCGATGAATTCCCCGGGCTTGAATACATCCGAGAATTTCAGTTCTTTTCCGAGGAGTAATTTTGCGTACTCCAGCTTTTCCTTTGCATCCTTTCCCCCGCATCCTATTTCCATTTTTTCGATATGTTTCTTTCCGAAGCCTGTTTTTTCAGGCTGTGCATAAACAAGAAGCCTTACGTCCCTGACTTTCTCCTCCTTGATTTCCTTTTTCTTCTTTGTTTTAATCCCTGCTTTCTTGAGCATCTTCTCGTCTTCTGCAAGTATGTCCCCTATTGAGTTGATTCTGTCATAGCATCTTATTCCGTAAACCGCTATCGGCGGAACCTCAACCACGGTTACCGCACTGACAATCTCCTGGCCTTTCGAGGGTGATTCTGTCTGGTCAACATGGGTAACGTGGGTCATTCCTGCCTTGTATCCTGCAAATCCAAGCACTCTCTTTTCTTCCTCGGGCTGCCACTGCACATTCGCATTCTGGCTTCCGGCCCTTTTCCTCGGCCTGTGAGCCATTGAACCCCTTCTGGGTTTTCGTATGTCCATGCATATTCACCTTCTTCAACGTTGCCCGTAAACTGGGTAAAGCTTCAGCCCTACTCCTACGCCGGGACGCTCTTTTACAAGAAGCTTAGTGAGATAAGATGAGAAAGGTTTAAAAAAAGAATGTTCATCCTCTGTCGAAATAACCCTTCAGAATCCTCTTTTCCTCTTCGGAAAGATTCAGCCTGCTGATATCGCACTTCCCTGCCCACAGGATATCTCTTCTCCTTTCCCTGTTTTTAACACGCACTTCGAAATAGAAGCATCTCGAGTCCCTGCTGCCTAAATATTTCCTTACGCATGAAAAATCAAGGCCTGTTTTTTCAACAGCATTCCTGATAATATATCCTATATCCTCCCCGTCAACCTCCACCCCGATTTCGCACCGGGGGAGGAGGCGGATTCCCCCGGTGTCGTGCCCCCTGACAAGAGCCACTTTTCCATTGTTTGCAATGATAAGGCGAATGCGGATATCCTCTATGCCCTTTCTTCTTGCCACTGTCATCAGGTATCTGTAAGTGCTCAGCGGCACGTTTTTCTGGTCTTTTGCATTATCCATATTTTAACACCGTTATCCATATTTAGAAACAAACTTATTTAAATATTTTGTGGTTGTTAATAGATAAAGGTGTATTTATTGTTATGATTAAACAAAATAAGCGGAAAACCTGTTAGGATTCACATCTGGAGCTAGCCCACCGAAGGAGAACGTGTGATATCCTACAAAATCCGGCTTCAGAATTACCAAAGTCAGGCCCCTGCTTTCCTGACTTCTCCCCCACAGAATTCATATTTGGGATTGTCGCCGAGGGTTTTTTCAAAAAGCTCTTTTCTTGCGGCCAGTGTCTTTTTCCTGTCTTCGCTTCCACCATTTCCGGTAATCTTCAGCGAATTTATATCTTTCATTATATTTTCGGGACTTCTCTTGTACAGGCTGAAGTCAAGCCACGCTTCTATACAGCGCGCACATGCTTCCTGGCTTCCTTTTCCCTTGCTACTGAGGAATTCAATCTGCCTGAATGCGCCATCCAAATCCTCTCTTACTATAACTGGTTTTTCCTTCCTCCTCATTTTTTTACACCACAATTATTCAACACGCAACATATTTTAAACATCGTCATGATATCATTCCTGCCCCACCACATTATGCACGTTCCTTCCGAAGCTTGAGAGGTTCGTATTTAGGCATCAACCCCGTTTTCTTGTACTTCCATATCTGTTTCGGAGCAAGCCCTTCAGTGGATGATATTTCAGGTTTTTTTTGATTTCTGTCCTTCGGCTTTTCTAGTAACCCTCATAATAACATATAAAACGACAAGTATATTAAAAACTATGCTTCAAGACAGAGGCTCCATCCGCAATTGGTACATTCAATACATCCTTCGGTGTGCCTGAGTTTTGCCTTGCAGACCGGGCAGATACCCTGCTTAATCAGCTCCTTTTCGCCTTCATTTTCCATTATCTCTTCAGGCATGGGCTTAACCTTTTAACCTCAGGGTCCTCATTATGCTGTGGGGTGCGGCCTTAAGACCGGAAAGCAGAACTTCAAGCTTGTCCATTCCGCTCAGGAGTTCCAGGAGTTCGTTTGCTTCCCTGTGAATCGCTTTATCTGTTCTGTATGTAGGGTCCTTGTACAACGCTCTGAGAAGACCTGTTATACCTCTCTTCTTGAACAATGGTTTTTTGGGATTATCCGGGTTTTTCTTATGACACCAGCCATCTACGAATTTTTTTGTTTCGGGGGTATGTATGAATTCAGTAAAAGAAACAGATTTTTCAACAGTAGTGGTTTTGATAAATTCTTCTTCGGGCTTTTTCTTCGCCGCGAATTTTGCCAGCAGGGTAGATAACATTGGGGGGTCACCTTGGGATTTTCTATCCAGTTAAAATTTATAAACTTAACTACGGATTTTAACCCATGAAAGTCATAATTCTTGTTTTTGCGGCAATACTTCTTCTTGGATGCGTCCAGACCGAAGTACCTGAGGAAAAGGAACCACAGGTAATAAACATAACTGTCGGAGAGGAACCTGAAGAGGAAATCGAAGAGAGTGAAGAGGTCCCAGAAGAGGAAGTTCCTGAGGAAACCGAAGAGGAAACCCCGGAAATCGAGCTACTGAGGCAGAAAGAGGTAAAGGTCACGACTTCGGACCAGTGGGACATATACTTCACATTATACTATTCGAAAGAGGAACATGACGTAACCGCGCCTGATACTGCCGTTATTCTGCTTCATCAGTTAGGCTCTGACAGGTCAAGCTATGACGAGCTTGTTCCATCGATACATGAAGCGCTTCCTACTGCAGATGTTGTTGCAGTTGACTGGAGGGGCCACGGAAAGAGCACTAACATAGGGACCTACCAGAATTTCCGGACTGGTGATTACAGGGCAGCAAAAAAAGACCTTGAGAAGATAAAGGACAAGCTGGGCGTGCTGAGGCCTTCGATAAAAAAGTACTATATCATAGGTGCAAGCATCGGAAGTTCGGTTGCGCTTGATTATGCAGAAGAAAATGATGATGTTGCAAAGGTAATCATGATTTCTCCGGGAACCGCATACCATGATTTTGACATTACTGAAGATGCCGAAGGATACCTGCATGAATTGTATATTGCGGCAGCATCCGATGACAGCTATTCATCCAATTCAGCAAGCCAGATTTACAGCATGTCACCTTCGGATAACAAGGAATTCAAGATATACTACGGAACATCTGCCCATGGGATGGCGCTTATCGATGCTACGGAAAGCAGCGATGAACCCCTGGATGAACTGATAATAAGCTGGCTGAAAAAATAAATTTTATTTTTTCTTTTTTACTGCGATAAGATGTCCAACTGCTACAAGTACTGCCCCTGTAAATAACCAGAATATCATTCCTACGAATGAGAATATTGAAGAAATAAAGATGGACAAAAATGCGAATAACACCATTCCTTCAGTTTCCAAGCCAAGTGGCGATGTTACGGGCCATAAAAGAAAAAAGCACAGTAGTTATGATGAAGTATATAGCGGAAGTGACAAATCCCATTATGGCGCCGACTGTAAAACTTTCAGCGATTTCAAGTCCTCCTTTTGCAATGAGGTATCCTATGTATGCATATAATACTGGCCAAAACCGGTTTTTTTGCTACTTCGTAACCTTTTTTCAAATCCATAATATCACGCTTCACTATCATTCGTAAGACTTATAAATAACAGAGTCAGGCAAATGCAGGAAGCAGCAGTAGTGAAAGCAGGTACAGAAATATGAACAGCAGCCCCATCTTCCTGGTAATTCTTCTTTTCCATGCAAACAGTCCTATGACTATGAATGAGGCAATAAGCATGTACACTCCGCTCACTGTCGCAATCCCGGCATCAAAAACGTTCGGGAAAAGCAATGGTCCTAACGCCATAGATATAGTTGCATCGGCAATGTTGCTTCCCATGATATTGCCCAGAATAAGCTCAAATCTCCCGGTCCTTACAGCCGCGAGCCCCACACCCAGCTCAGGCAGGGAGGTGCCCAGTGCAATTGCGAAAAAACTTAACAGGAATGAAGGAATTTCCAGCACCTCTGAGATAGTGAGTATTGAACTGATAATCATCCAGGAACCTGCAAGCACTCCTCCTATGGCAACAAGAATCATGCCCACCTGTAACGCGCTTTGAATGTCCGGTCTTGGCATATGCATAACGTAATCCTTAACCGAGTATTTCTGGGTAATGAAAAGCAGTATGGAATAGGCAAGAATCAGCAGAATGGCATCCAGCTGGTTTATCTCTCCTTTTTCCACAGTCAGAACTGCCAGCATACCTGCAAGCAGTGCTCCGCCACCCAACAGCATGATGTCCTTCCTTCCGCCGGTAATCTGTTTTCCGCCCACCAGTGCAAGAATTCCAAGAACTAAGGTTATCTGCGAAAGGCATGAGCCGAAGGTATCCCCAACATTTATTTCTCCGTGCCCTGAATATGATGAAATTATTGAGTTCGCAATCTCAGGAAGAGATGTTCCTGCTGCAAGCACTACGATTCCAACGAGAAAAGGCGAGATTCCAATATCCTTGGCAAAGTCAGAGGAAAGGTTCACTGTCTTGTCGCTGGAAAATAGCAATAGGGCTATTCCAATAACTAATATTATCAGGGGACTCAACAGTTCAATCATCGGATGTCTTTCTTAGATAAGATTTAAATTAGTTGAGAAGTAGAGGTAATGACTTATTGTTATAAAAAGTGTTAATAAACGATATATTTATAAACTGTTCCAATCTTATATTAGATATGAACGCTCTCAAAAAGAAAGGAAACGGAAAAAAAGGAGAGGAAAAAGAAAAGAAACCTTCTCAGAAGGAACTTGACGGTTTGAAAGGCAGAGGAGAAACTACTCCTATAACTACTCTTCCTATAGAGGTCGAAGTTAAAGGAGAGATTGTTTCAGAAGAGCCTAATCCAGCAACCGGCGAGAAAGACCGTATCCCGTTCTCTATAAAAACCACATTAAAAGATCCGATGACTGAGGATGTTGAAGAAGATGAGGAGCCTTCAGGAGAGATAGTTATTTCTTGGCCCCGCAATGAAATGCAAACCGCTCTTATTGATTCGGGTGAAGTGAAAGAAATCGGCGGTATCGGAGTGAAATATAATGGTCTTGATGCGGGTGGAAAGGGAGTTTATGGCATTCTTGTCAATAATGTTCCTGTAGGGCAAGCCCATGTTAGCGATAACGAATCAGAAACAATAATTGATGTAGCCGAACATGGTTTTAGTGTTAAACTGTCTCCGAAGAAGACGAATAAAGAGAGTTCTGTAGTCACGGTCGAGATTGAAAAGATGGATTAGAACCAGCCAAATTCTTCTTTTTGTATAATGACAGTTATACATATCAAGATTATAGTAGATTTTGTATTCCATAAAATACAAATTCAGGTAAATCTGTGCGTTGTGTAATACGACCTCTTTCTCCACCTACCGCAAGTTTTAAAAGTATAATGGTGGTTATACTTATCATGATTATACAAAGACCTGGCCTCGTAGGACGGATAAATGAAATCAAAAAATGGATTTTAATATACGGAAGACGCAAAACCGGAAAATCATTTGTAACTGAAAATTTTATCCATTTCGACGATTATTTCTTCGTCAAAAGGGACAGAAGTATACTATCAAAAAAAGATAACAAAATCCTGAGCTATGAAACTTTTATAGAGATAATAGAAAGAGAGCTTGCTAATAATAAAACCATTGTCATAGACGAATTTCATAGATTAGGTGATGATTTTTTCGATTTTCTCCACTCTACTAAAAAACACGGAAAACTCATTCTAATTTCCTCTACTCTTTTCCTTTCTAAAAAGCTAATTTCAAGCCGTTCACCCTTGCTTGGTTTTTTTGCCGAAATACCGGTATGGCTTATTGACCTCAATGATTGTATTTCAGAATTAAAAAAATTAAATATAGGAAAAAAATCCCTTGTCGAAACTTCAATACTGTTAAAAGAGCCAATTGCAATCGATTATTTTGAGAAAAGGGATTCTCCAAGAAAAGTTTTTGAAAAGGTTGTAATCGGTTCCATAAGAACAATACCTGCATTGGTTGGAGAGATATTCATTGAAGAAGAAAGAACCGTATCTGCAATATATGAGGGAGTGCTGAGGGCAATAGCAAATGGCAATGTAATCTCAAGCGAAATATCAAGTTATTTGTTTTCCAGAAAATTAATAAGCAAAGATGACCCAAGCATAATCCAGCAGTACCTCACTAATCTTATCGAATTTGGAATAATCAAGAGGATAAAGGTTTATGGAAAAAACAGGTTCATATACAAACATATGTCTCCTCTTGCCAGGCTTTTTTACTATGCTGATGAAAAATACAACATTTCCGAGAAAAGACCAAATGAAGCGGTGATAAAAAGAATAATCGACGAACTGATGCCGAGGATGGTTGAGGACAATGTAAGGGAATTCGTAGCACATAAACTTGGCTTGGATGAAACTGTTGTAGAAGCCTGTGATTATGATGTAGATGCATATTTATTGAAATTCAAAAAGCCTAAAATAGCCATGGAAATCAAATGGAAAAAAGTTACCAAAGCGGATATTAAAAAAGCAGAAAAAAACATGGAAAAAATCGATGCTGAAGAAAAAATGCTTTTCGTTCCGGATAAGAAAGAAATGAGATACAAAACAAGGCTCAAAGTCGTTGATATTTCGGATTTTCTTTAGAACCAGACAAATTTTCTTTTTGTAATGTCGTTTTTACATAGTAGATTTGTTATTCCATAAAATACAAATTCATGCTAATTTGTTCGATATAATGCAAATATCGTTCTGCCGCAGAACAATAAACCCTGAAAACCGTTTTGTCACAGAACGATTTAGAACAAGCAAACCTTAACAAACCCACAAGATTGAAAATAGTTTAATCTTTCTTATCTGCATCGTAATGCACAAATTTATAAACTTTTGTGTATTATAATATAACTATTAAGAGCTGATGGAATGATACACGATATTTTAATACTCCAAAAAAGAGAGCTGGAAAAGAAACTTAAGGAACAATATGTTGAGCGTGATGCAAAGATAAACGCGCTTAAAAGCGATATGATAAAGGTAATAATCGGTCCCAGAAGAGCGGGAAAATCCTTTTTTTCAATCCATGCTTTAAGAGGGATCGTAAACTTCGGGTATGTGAATTTCGATGACGAGAAGCTGGTGGAGGTAAAGGATTACAATGAAATAATCAATGGATTGGATTCTGTTTACGATAACCCGAAATTCCTTTTATTGGATGAGATACAGAATCTTCCAAAATGGGAACTGTTTGTAAACCGACTCCAAAGACAGGGGAGATATCTTGTTGTAACCGGCAGCAATTCGAATCTACTGTCCGGCGAATTGGCAACTCATCTGACAGGAAGATACCTGCCAACAGCCTTGTTTACATTCTCTTTCAATGAATTTCTGAAGTTCAAAGGCAGAAACAAGCTTACAGATGCAGAAACAAGAAAAGAATTAGGCATTTATCTTACATCTGGAGGATATCCAGAACCACTTGTCAAGAATTTGGATTACAAGGAATATCTCACAACCCTTTTCAATTCCATAATATACAAGGATATTGTCAAGAGATACAAGATACGCTCGGTTGGAGCGATAGAAGACTTGGCGGCTTATCTCATTTCAAACGTGGCCAAAGAGTATTCTTATAACACTTTGACAGATGTTACCAGATGCAAAAGCGTTCATACTGTCGCAAAGTACATTAAATATCTGGAAGAGACGTTCATCTTATTCAAATTAGACCGTTTTTCATTCAAACTCAAAGAACAAACGAAATCCAGCAAGAAAATATACTGCTATGATAACGGATTCATTTACGCCAAGGCATTCAAACTAAGTCCGGACACAGGGCGCTTATATGAAAATATAGTCGCTGTGCATTTGAAAAAATCTGAAGACGCAGGAGGAGCAAGGATATTTTACTGGAAAAATCAACAGGGTGAAGAAGTGGATTTCGTAGTCAGGAACGGAATTGTTATAACTGAACTGCTGCAGGTTTGCTACGATATTAATGAACCCGACACCAAACAAAGAGAGATAAAGGCGCTGTTAAAAGCTGGAAAGGAACTTAAATGCAAAAAACTTGTCATAATAACTTCGGATTATGAAGCCAAAGAGAAAGCCGAATGGTTTGGAATAAAGGAAAAGATACTGTTTGTTCCTCTTTGGAAATGGCTGCTTGAAAAGTAACTTTAGAACCAGTCAAAAAATCCTTTTTTCTTTTTGTATTCCTTTTCAAATTCTTTCAGTAATTCTTTCTGTTTCTTGTTTAATCTCTTAGGAATATCCACAACTGTTTTTACGATTAAATCCCCTTTTCCTCCATTGTTGAAAATCGGCATCCCCTCTCCATTAATCCTGAATTCCGCATGTGAAGCAGTTCCTGAAGGGATTTTCAATTCTGTTTTTCCGAATAAAGTAGGAACTTCGATTTTATCCCCCATCGCAGCCTGTCCGAATGTTATGGGTGCAGTAATGTGCAAATCATCCTCATATCTCTGGAATATCTTGTGCTCTTTCACCCCGATATAAACATAAAGATTTCCTGCTCCGTCTTTTTCATATTCTCCATATCCGCCAAGTCTTAATCTCATTCCGTCTTTTACACCCTCAGGAATTTCTAGATCAAGGTCCTGGCTGAGTCTTTTCTTTCCTGAGCCATTGCATTCCCCGCAGTTCTTTTCATAAGACTGCCCTACACCACGGCATTGCGGACATGCAGTAATAGTAGCAAAAGCCATAGGACCCATTCTTCTCATCTGTTTTACTCTCCCCTGCCCTCCGCATTGGTTACAGGTATTCAGTTTTGAACCTGGCTCTCCACCAGTTCCTCCGCATCTAGGACAAGGCGCATTTCTCCAGTAAGATAATTTCTTCTTTGTTCCTTTTGCAGCTTCTTCCAAAGTAATTTCCATTTCAGTCTGGAGGTCATGGCCTACATTCACCCTTCTTCCCATTCCGCCTCCGAACATAGCGCTGAAAATATCAAAAGGGTCTCCGCCTCCGAATCCCATGCTCCTGAATAAATCTTCAAACCCCTGGAAATTGGCTCCCCTGAAAATATCCTCCTGCGAATACATATTGTCAAAGCCCGCATGTCCGTATGCGTTATACTCCTCTCTCTTCTGCTCATCACTGAGGACTGCATAAGCTTCGCTGATTTCCTTGAATTTTTCTTCAGCGCCCGCATCCTTGTTCTTGTCAGGATGATATTTCATTGCAAGCTTTCTGTAGGCTTTCTTAATCTCTGCCTTTGATGCATCCTTTTTCATTCCAAGGATTTCGTAGTAGTCTCTTTTTGTCATTCATTTCACTTTTTTCCTGTGTTAGGGTCCTCCCAACCCGATTCAGAGCCGGGCGGAGGCTGTGAACCAGGAGGCGGCTGAGCACCAGGTCCGCCAGGTGGAGGTGTTGCTCCCTGCGCACCCTGATACAATGATGCACCTACTTTTTCAAGGACTTTCTTAAGGTTATCCATTTCAGTCCTGATTTTTGCTGTATCAGTTCCTGCAAGCGCTTCCTTGACCTTAGCCTTAACATCCTCGATTTCTTTTTTCTGGTCCTCTTTTATCTTGTCCTTGAATTCATCGAGTGTTTTGTCAGCTGCATAGACCATTGTTTCAGCTTCATTCTTTGCCTGCGCAAGGTCAAGCACTTTCTTGTCCTCTTCCGAATACTGTTCTGCTTCTTTTACCTTTGAATTGATGTCATCATCGCTCATTTTCTGAGGTGCAATAATCTTCATGTCCTGCTTCTTTCCGGTTGCCTTGTCCAGTGCAGTAACAGTAAGAAGACCGTTTGCATCGATATCATAGGTAAC
>DAOVFD010000016.1 GCA_030668565.1 Microcaldota archaeon | reverse complement strand
CGATTCCCGCAGCACTGTCTATAAGAACAACTTCGATGCTTTCCTCTTTTTCAACCTCATCCGCTTTCTTTCTTATTTCATGCACGACTTTTCCGCTGTTTTTCTCTCCCGGAAGCAGCTTTCCTGAAACAAGATTGAACTTTTTTCCCTGATAGATAATCATTTCCCCGCTCTTAATATCCTTGAGTTCAAATGCATCAGGACACGCAACAACACATGCCCCGCATCCCTCGCATGCACGTGCGTCAACAACCGCTTTTCCATTCACTGATTTTATCGCATCGAACTGGCATATCCCTTTGCATTTATCATAGGGAATTTCTTTTTTCACGACCGAAAGCTTTGACGCATAGACATCTTTTTTTTCTTTTTCCTTTCCTTCAAACACCAAATGCTCATTAGGGCAATCCACATCAGCATCTACAAGCAGGATTTTATATTTCTTGGAAAGAGCAACTGCAAGTGATGCTGCAACAGATGTTTTTCCTGTGCCCCCCTTGCCGCTTAAAATTACTATTTTCATCTTTTTTCAGGCCTCCTTGCTTCGGTTTCATGCAAATCAAGAGGTTTTGCCCTTACTTTTTTTGCATCATATACAGAAATCACACTGAACTTCCTGAATTTTTTCTTTATTTTTTCCATCTCTTTTGGTGATAATGGTTTTACAGGGGAAGGCCTCAATGGTGTGTTCAACTGTATTTCGTCCGGTTTTATTCTCTCTGCAATTTTCGCCATCTCTCCTGCATAATCTGCATTCTCTTTCGTGAACATCATCTGCAGTGCCAATTTTCCCTTGTATTCTTTTCTGAATTTCAATATTCCATTAAGCAAACTGGTGAAAGTTATGCTCTTATGCGGCCTGCTTATTTTTTCAAACAGTTTCTGATTAGGTGCATCCAGTGTTGTAGCAACAACATCAAGCTGTGCGAGTTCTTTCCTTACATCTTTCCTGTGCAAAAGAGATGCATTCGTAAGTAGGGCAATCGGCAAATCACTTATTTTCCTTATCCTCTCTATGATTTCTCCAAGATTTGCAGCAAGCGTGGGTTCACTGCTTCCTGAAAAAGTGATTATATCCGCTTCTGCTCTTTTCAGAGCTTCCTTTAAATCATTTTCAATCCTTGTTGCAGAAACGAATTTTTTTCTTCTAATGATTTTATGTTTTGTTCTTCCCAACTGGCAATAAATACAATCGAAAGAGCATACTTTTTCCCTGAACCTGCAAACAGGGTCTATTCCCAAAGACCTTCCGAATCTCCACGAAGGCACAGGCCCGTATACTGTTTTCATAGTTTTTCCTCCAGCCATCCTATCTTTACTTCCTCTGTCTTATCAAATGGCGGAACATATGGTTTGATATCCAGAAGAGGTGTTCCATCAACGACATCTATCCCCTCCACCACTAATATGTTCTTCTTTTTTTCCACCAACCTTACAACGCTTATTCCTATCTGGTTAGGCCTGTTGGGAAAACGAGTGGCAAAAACACCTTTTGCTTTGTCATCAAGATAAGGCTTTACCAATAATGAGTAATCCTTGGTTTTATGAAAGATGTAAACGAGAATAATGTGTGAGAAACCCTCTATGTCCTTCAATCCCTCCGAGTATTCCTCAAATAATTCAACTTCCCCTTTTTCTTTGGAAAAGCGCGGTTGGATTGGTACCTCCTTCTTATTCTTGAAAGATGAATGAATAACTCCGATGGGTTTAAGCGTATATTCAGTTTTCATTTCATCATTTCCTCCGCAAGTTTGTAAAACATTTTAGAGACAGGATGCTCTTCATCATAAAGCACGAGCGGAATTCCTTTTACATAACTGTCGATTATTTTCCTGTCGTAGGGAATCTCGAATTTGGTATTTTCAATTTTCTTATCTGTTATATCACTCCTGTTAACCACTATTTCATAAGGTATCTTCAGTTTTCCAAGAACTTCAATTATGACCTCAAGGTCGCTTATACCAAAAGGAGTTGGCTCTGTTATAACATAAGCTTTTTCACAGCCATCAAGCGCTGCAACGACATTGCAATGCGCACCCGCAGCAGTATCAACAATTACAAAATCCGCTTTTTCTTTTTCGCCATTTTTCTTTATTTCATTAACAATTTTTTCACTTAGTGGTTCTGAAGGTTTCAATTCTCCGCTTATCATCCTCAGGCCGTGCTTCTCGCTTTCATAGGTCCATCCGACTATCTTGCTTCCCTTTGTTATCGCACCATAAGGACAGGTAAGAATACAGGCAGTGCAACCGTTGCATATCGGCTCCATCAACTGCGGAACTTTGCCCGGCAATTGAAAAAGTGCATTATATTGACAACTCTTTACGCACGCTCCACATTTCACGCATTTATCTTCATCGAAAATAGGAATCAGGCATCTAACCTCTTTTTTATTTTTCCTTTCCGCACTAATAAGAATATGGTCGCTGGGACTATCCGGGTCGCAGTCAAGAAGGACAACTCTTGCCCCTTTTTTTGCAAGAGCAACTGCAAGATTTACAGCAAAGAAACTTTTGCCTGTTCCTCCTTTTCCCCCTGTTACCCCTATAATCATTAAATCACATTGAACACTTGTTTTCTTCGCTTTCAAGCATTCCCTTTGCATACTGCTCAAGCGCGTCTTTAACTTTTCCTTCAACACCAATGACAAGTTTTATTCCGTAATTGTTGAACAGTTTTATCGCCATCGGTCCGATTCCACAGAGAATCATTGTTTCGGCACCGAGTTCTTTTATAAATTTCGGCAAATCTCCCGGAACATGCTGCCCTGCATGTGGATTTTCAACAAGCTTGGTTGATTTCACCTTTCCTTCTTCTATCTCAGCAACAACAAAATGAGTTGCATTTCCGAAATGGCCTGCAACATCACCTTCAATTCCCTTCTCAGTTGCAGATACCGCAACCTTCATTAGTATCCGCCTCCAGGACCTCGACCGAAACCTCGCCCGCCACCACGTCCGAAGCCTCCGCCCATGCCACGGCCGAAACCTCCTCCAGGACCCATTCCGAATTTGCCTGGTCCGGGAACGGTTATTTCCTGGAGTTTTCCTTCAAGAAGCGCTTTTACAACATCTTCCACTTTCCCGCTTCCCAAAAAAACTTTTATTCCGGTCTGTGCGAAAATCCTGTATGCATTGGGCCCGCAGTTTCCTGTTATTACCGCGTTAATACCTTGGTCTATCAATACCTGGGCAGCCATTATCCCTGCTCCACCCGCAGCAGATATTGCGGGATTGGGAATAACACTGCTTCCCTTTATCTCCTTGTCCGCTTCGACTAGGGTAAAGCTCTGGCATCTTCCGAAAATAGGGAATACCACATCGTCAAGTCCGCCTTTTCCTGTTGACACTGCGATTTTCATTTGCTTCCCTCTAGTTCCGAAATTCTCTTTTTCGCTTCCTTGAGTTCGGCTTCAAGCTCCATAACATATTCCTTAATTTCAGCTTTTTCTTCCTCTTTCGTAGGAGCGGAAGGTGCATAAGGCGTATATTGTTGATTATACTGCTGATAAGGGCCTTGTTGCATTGCGTATCCTCCACGTCCGAAGCCCATTCCAAAGCCTCGTCCCATTCCTCTACCGAAACCTCGACCAAAGCCCCTTCCTCCGAAGCCTCGTCTACACATCCAATTTCCACCAGCCCACCAAGGGCCTGTTCCATCTCCCCACGGCATAATAAATCACCTTTTCTTTGTTTTTTTCTTTTTTATTTTCTTTTTAAGGGAATAGTTTCCCCCCTTAATCATTATAGCCTTTCCTTCTACAAGCGCCTCAGCTATCTTCTTTCTCGCAGAGCTGAGCAGTCTGTGAAGCGTCGGCTGTGAAATTCCCATCATTTTTGCAATCTTGACTTGTCCATAACCCTTGTAATCCTTGAGCCTTATTGCCTCGAATTCCTCGACTGTAAGCGCGACTTCCTTAAGCTCCAGCATCGGAATTGCCCTTGGCTTGAAGTAAGTAACATCGGGTTTTGCATAAACCTTCTTGCATTTTCTTGGTCTTACTATATATAACACCATTATGAATATATATGCAAAACTATTTAAATGTAGTGGTCGAGAAAACATTTATGAAGCAATACCTGGTGACGCTAGGAAGTTTCATCCCGGAGAGCATCGCTAATTGTTGGACGTGAGTGAATGTTTCCCAAACACCTCACTGCTTCATTTTTCATTCCAAGCCGGAAATAGGCATTTGCAGCAGCCGCATATCTTTTTTTTGTTTCATATCCAAATGCGGCTTTCTTCAGGCAGGTACGCGCCTTTCTCTCCATCCCGGATTCAAGGTATTTATCTGCTGCCTCTTCATATTTGCCTTTTTCTTCCAGTCCCTTTGCCATCTCCCTCAGCTCGTCTTTTTTCTTGAACCTTCCGGCGCTGAGCCGCATTACCTTTGCATGCCGCGGCTGAACTGCTTTACCTCTTCGGAATCGTTCTTTTGTTCTCATAAGCATATCACCCTGAATGCAATATTATAAAAAGATTCAGGAACCCCTTTCCTTCTCGAGCTTTCTTTTGATTACTTTCAGGGAAAGTCTCAGGAATTCTCAAGCGCTTCTCGGATTCCCTTTATGATTTTCATTTCTTCTGTGAGACCGTATTCCTTTGCCATGCTATAAATAGTGTTCACAAATGCTTAAATATGTTCTTATTTGACTGCATTAGGCATTTTAAATCTGGCGCATCAATTTCTTCACATGGCAAAATTGAAAAAAATGGCAAAAAAGTATACCGTCAAGCTGATTAACCGGAAAGAGAAGGAAAAGCTTATGCAGAGATACCACTCCAAAGGTTTGTACGAGCTTAAGGCAGCAATTCATGGTACCTGTCTGAAATTCTTTACTGATAACAAGGAATTCAAGGAGATGTGGGAGGATAATTTTGAGCCTATGCCTGATTCCATAAGGCCCCATGCAAGGCTTTTCGCAGTGAAGGACGGCAGAGGGCTGCAGGTACTTTATGAACCGGTTTCAAAAACAGTGATTGTAAAGAATTGTGATTATTACGGATGGGTAAAGAGCATTGGTTTGGGATTGGTCGCGGATTTCATGGAGGACTTCACTTCAGAGCACAGGAGATATTCGATTCACGGCTCTTTTGTTGACAAAGAAGGAAGAGGAATTGCAATAGTCGGTCCATCGGGTTCTGGAAAAACAACCCTTACTTATGGATTACTCCTCGATAAAAAATTCAGTTTCCTTACTGATGACTGGTTTTTTGTCAGGCTTACAGAAAGTGATATACTCACATTTTCCTCAGAGAAAAATTCCTACATAAGAGATGACCTTGCGCAGACCTGGCCGCAACTCAGTAAAAAGTTGAAAGGACTTAAATTGGACAAAAGAAAAAGGGCGATAGTTGATGTTCAGAAACTATTCGGGAGTGACAGGATAAGAAAGGATTCGACTCTAAGCCTGTTCGTTATTCTTATGAGGAAAAAAGGAAAACTTCCATTAAGAAAACTCAACAGGAACGAGGCAATGGATTTCATGGTTAAAAATGACTTCTGTAATCCGCATCAATTGATAAGAAGCAAAGCAAAAATAGAGCAGAGGAAAAAATTCTTCCATGAATTATTCGGAAAGGTTCCTGTTTATCTGCTTAATACAATAGAAACCCCTGAAGAATCACTTAACAAGTTGAGGAGTCTTACAAAAAAATATATCGGGTGAAAAGATGCAGTTCCTAAGAAGCAAATATACTTTTGATGAGAGCGATGTCGTTATTCTTCCGATTCCTTATGAAGCGACAGTTTGTTATATACCCGGAACTGCAAAAGGACCCAAAGCGATTATAGATGCGAGTATCCAGCTGGAGGATTTTGATGTTGAACTCGGATATGAAATAAATGACAAAGTGAAAATACACACTACCAATGAAACCAAATTCGATGATGTTGAAAAGCGCGTTTCTGAGATAATTAAAAAAAACAAATTCCCCGTTATTCTCGGAGGCGAACATACGGTAACAGTTCCTACAGTAAAAGCAATAGCGGAAAAGTATGGCGATTTATCAGTTCTGCAGATAGATGCGCATGCGGATTTAAGAGATGAATTTGAAGGGAAAAAATACAGCCACGCGTGCGTTATGAGAAGGGTTCGGGAAATTACAAAGAAAACAGTGCAGGTCGGAATAAGAAGCATGAGTAAAGAAGAGAATGATTATATTGAAAAAGAAAATATTGAGGAATATATTCACGGAACAGATTTTGATGCCGATAAGATAATCGAACAGCTTTCGGAGAATGTATATATTACTATAGATTTGGATGGATTTGACCCTTCCAAAGTTCCTGCTGTCGGAACTCCGCAGCCCGGAGGACTGCACTGGAAAGAAGTTACGGAATTGTTGAGGAAAGTTGCTGGGAAAAAGAATATTGTAGGTTTTGATGTTGTTGAACTCGCTCCCATTGAAGGACAGGTTGCTTCTGATTTTCTTGCTGCAAAGCTTGTTTACAGGATGATTGGGTATTGCAAATCTAGATAGTCAAAAGCTTTTTAACACCTTCTAACACTAATTATAAGCATCATGAAATCCAAGAAAATGAAACATTACGCTAAGAAAGCCGCTAAGGTTGCTGCAGTGGTTATTGCGCTTAAATTCTCGGGATGCGGAGCTGTTTTGCAGGAAAGGCTGATGGGCGTTAAAAAGAGAGAAATTACGTATTGCGACCTCTGTAGTACTCAGGATATATACAATAAATACCGGGCATCTGAGCTTTTTTCTGTTAAAGACGGATGTGCGGAATTCATGAACAGCGATGGGGATATTGTCTGGGGAATAAAAGACTTCGAGATAAAAAAGAAAGATGTTTTTCTTGATTTCCTTAAAAGAAATTACAAAAAGCTCCCAAAAAAACTTTTCAGGGCTGATAAGATAATCGTGAGAGGAAATGTTGCGCAGAAGGCAGTTAACGGAGAGACGACGGGAGACCCGCTAAGCGCCCAGAAGAAATTTATTTCCCTTGGAGGAGAATATGCTGTTTCTGTCAGGTATAAAACCGGAAATAAATGGGAAAAAACATCTATTCCGGCTTCAACATGTCTGAATCAGTTTTTCTTAGGTGAAGCAGTATTCGAAAGCAGAAAACAATTGATAGAGGATGGAGTGATTAATCCTGAAGAAGACTGCAAAATTGAAAAATAACCGATATTTTTAAACTTTACACATCAAAATAGCATTGGTGATGTGATGAGGGGACAACTTTCTGCTGAAATGCTGATTTTAATAACAGTTGTACTGGCTGTTGTTGCTATTGCTGCAAGCCAGTTGTTGACAGGCGCGCAGGAGACAGGAGAACAGATAAAGGAGCAGTCAAGTGCTTTGGCCAACAGAACCGGAGCTGCAATGAAAGCCGGTCCTGGAGAATTCTGTGTTACTGCTGATGATTGCAGAGAAGGCTTAAGATGCGAAAACAGCAAATGTATAGAATAAAATTAGAAAAAAGAGCAGCCGACTCTAAGAACCGAAGTCCAAAGAACACAAAGACGTCCCTTGATGTAATCTCAAAACTTCTTCGCAGCTTTACTCGCCGACTGCGCATGGTGTTATAGAAAAGAAGATTTATAAACCTTACTTTATGTTCTTCCGACGTAGAAGTGTTAGAAATAGAAAAAGCCGGGCAAGGGATAGGAAATCTTAACTTTCATATAACAGTTTAAGGAATTCTTCCCTTTCAATTCCGATTTCTTTTATTATTTGTCTCAGTAATCCTTTTCCAACATCTCTATTATGCATAGGAATAACAGTAATCTTTTTTGTTTCCGAATTCTCCATAATGAGATGAGATCCTTTTTGTCTTACTGAGTTATATCCTAACTTTTCAAGAACTTTGATTAATTTTTCAGGAGAAACGGGCTTAAGTTTCATGCGGCATCAGGAGAAGGGATTTTAACTTTATGAACAGCAATAAATTTCATTGGCTCTATTTCTTTGTCCTCGGTGTGCTCCAGATAAAGTTCCATTGCTTCTTTTATATTTGCAAGAACTTCTTCTATCGTCTTGCCCTGAGTATGACATCCGGGTAATTCTGGAACATGTGCAACATACATGCCATCTTCGTCTTGTTCGATTATAACGTCGAATTCAACTACGTTTTTTTCCACTTTTTCACCAACTATATTATGTTTTATTTTGTTTATAAATTTGACTGTTTTGAATAGAAAAAGCCGGGCAAGGGATTATCGGGCATTTCCTGTCGAACCCCTCTATGCCGCTTTATGCCGTTCACAGGCAGGATTTCTCAAGCCTCAGAAAAGCGAACAACTGCAGGCGGCCGCATAGCCGATCTGCCAGCCCGGCTTTACAAAGCTGGGTGATTTGGCCAGAGCCAAACCGAGCCCGGCTTCGCAGGTTTTATGTTAAAGTTAAAGTAATTAATACTTATTGCTCCTGATTAAGCATAATGGTGAGGAGTTGAAACTTACTAGAAAAGAGCAACAGATGCTCGATGGCGAATTAGGAGAAACCAAACGGACTGCAATGGAGATACTTACAGCCTTAGGAAGGATTTATAACGCAGAAAAGATGATCCCTGTTTCCAGTGCACAGGTTGCAGGGGTTTCTTATAAGACTATCGGGGATGCCGGACTTGAATATTTGGAGATTATGGCTTCCAAGGGTGCGAAAGTAAGCATTCCGACTTTTCTGAATCCTGCCGGAATGGACGTTGAGCAATGGAAGGAACAGGGAATCCCCAAAGAGTTTGCTGAAAAACAGATTCACATTCTTGATGCCTACAAAAAAATGGGGATAATGTCAACTTATACCTGTACTCCTTATCAGATTGGAATAAGGCCAGGAAAAGGAGAGCATATCGCATGGGCTGAAAGCTCTGCAGTTGCTTTTGCGAATTCTGTTCTTGGTGCGCGTACTAACAGGGAAGGGGGACCTTCTGCCTTGTCTGCAGGAATATGCGGGGTTACTCCTTATTACGGATTGCATATTGATGAGAATAGGGTTGCAGGGGTTAAAGTGAAGATTGAAGCGAATTTAAAAAGCGATAATGATTTCGGAACCATGGGATATTTTATAGGAAGAGAAGTTGGAAAGAGATATCCTGCATTTTCCAAGATTAAAGCAAGTGAAATTCAGTTGAAATTACTTGGGGCTGCTATGGCTGCTTCAGGAGCAGTTCCTTTGTTTTATGTTGAAGGAGTTACTCCTGAATATATTGTGAGTGATGATGCAGAGGAAATTATTTTTACAGATGACGATTTGAAGAAAATGAAGGAAGAGATAGATAGCGGTGAAAAACCTGATTTGGTTACTCTTGGATGCCCTCATGCTTCGATTGAGGAGATTAAGAGAGTTGTAGAACTTGTTAAGGAGAAAAAACCAACTTGTAAATTCTGGATATGCACTGCAAGGAAAACGAAAGAAAAAGCTGAGGAGCTCGGCTATGATAAAATAATAAAAGAAGCGGGTGGAATACTGGTAGCCGATACCTGCATGGTGGTATGTCCGCTGAAAGAGATGGGCTTTAATATCACAGGTGCAAATTCAGGTAAAGCCGCGAAATATTTACCGAATCTGTGCAAGCAGAAGGTTGCATTCGGAGATATTGAAGATATATTATACAGGTGAAGATATTGGATTTTGTTTCATTGATATTATTTCTGATTCCGATATACATTGCAAATGCTATTCCAGTAATTCTTGGGGGTGGAAAACCGCTTGACTTGGGTGCAAAATGGAGTGATGGGAGAAGAATTTTCGGGAAGAGCAAAACGGTAAGAGGATTTATTGCAGGTGTTTTCGGAGGAACGCTTGCAGGAATCATAATAAGCCAGTATTACCTTCTGCCGTTTTTCAATAATGTTGAACTCCAGATTGTGGGTGTATTTTCGCTTTCCTTGGGTACTATGGTGGGGGATGCAGTAGGAAGTTTTGTCAAAAGAAGATTCGGGGTGGATTCAGGAAAACAGTTTTTCCTTGACAGTATAATGTTCCTGGTTTTTGCATTGCTCCTTGTTTATCCGTTTGTAAATCTTTCACTTTACGAACCGCTTAATCTTTTATTCTTTTTAGTCCTCACTGTATTGCTGCATCCACTTACAAATTTCATCGCAAACCGTGCGGGGTTGAAAAATGTCCCATGGTAGAATAGAAAGAACAAAAGTGAACGAGGCAATCAAAAAGGGCAAGGCAGAACTTCTCAGAGAGGAAATAAACTACGTAAGGTTCAGGAGTACATTCAAAGGCATAGAGAGAGGAACGGTCATTGCTCCCGGAAAAAATATAATCCGGGGTTTTCCGCACATAAAAAGAATTTTCACTTTTGAAAATGGGATAAAGAAAAATATTCATGAAAAAACCATCCATCTTGAGGAGAAAATAGACGGTTTCAATATCAGGATTGCAAGAATCGGTGGAGGAATTTATGCCTTCAGTCGCGGAGGTTTTCTTGATTCCTTTGTAACAGAGAAAGTCCGTGAAATGGGGTTTGAGAAATTCTTTGGAGAGCATCCGGAATATGTTTTATGTGGGGAGATGATTGGGAACACCCCTTATACAAAACCCACAAAGGAATTTGATGTAAAGCTTTTCGTTTTTGATATTGATGATGGTCATGGAAATTATCTGCCCTGCAAGATGAAATATGAACTTTTAAGGAAATACAATATTCCTTCTATTCCGCTTATTGGAAAATTCAGAGCAGATGATTTCAAAAAACTGGAAAAAATTGTCAGGCATATGAACAGGGCCAGGAAAGAGGGCATAGCGATAAAATCAGAGAGCAGAAAGGATGTAGTGAAATACGTAAACACAAATGCGGATATTGATGATATAAAGAACTGTGCACATCTGTTTTTTGACATGCCTTTCGGATTCTTCAACCAAAGAGTCGTCCGTTCCGCATTTTTCATAAGGGATTATGGATTGGACAGGGAAAAATACGGAAAAGAACTTGGTGCTGCCTATATCAAAGGCCTGATAAAGGCAATGGATACTATTGCTTCAGGAAGAGACATAGAAGATGAATTTGAAATTCTTGTGAGCGACGAAAGTATCTGGGACAAGATAAAGAAGCATACTGGAAAAGAAGTGAAACTAAAATTAATTTCAAAAAGAAAAGAAAAAGGAAAAACAAGAATCAGGTTTTCAAAAACTTATCTTAAGACTACAAGAAAGTTCCGCGCATTTTTGAATGGAAAGGGAATTACTGACTAAAGCCTCCGGGGGGAATTGAACTCCCGACCTCGTGCTTTTTGGATATAAATTTTTACCAAGCACGCGCTCTACCAGGCTGAGCTACAGAGGCGATTAAGTTTAATCAATTACACATATCGATTAAAAAGACTAATTATTTTGCTTTCACTCAAGTTTATAAATATTGTTTACATGTAAATATACATCCAATAACATGTGGTGGGTATTGGCATGGTTAGAGCCGATAATGAAGTGAGAAAACTTCTGAGGGATATTGTAGACAATCCGGAAAATGCAGATATGGTACTAGAAATAATCAGGTCCAAACCCGGGCAACAGATTTCGGAATGGATTTCAAAAGTAATATTCCACCATAAGAATTTCAGCACTCCTGAAAAATGCGAAATAATGACCAGAATGATACATCAGTTCATTTCAATCAGCTTAAGGGAACATGAAAATACTGCTGCATTGTACACTGCTGAAGTCTGCATGATGCCATTGGAAGGCAAGGAAAGAAGCAGGGTAGGATACGCGCCCCTATCCGAAGACAGAATCAGAATGCATGAAGAGAGAATGCACGTGATAAGCGATGTTTACGGCAAGCTTGAAGAAGACGGAATAGATGTAAGGGGGAAAAACAGTGATAAAGTGCACGCGCAATCCAAAAAAGATTCAAAAACAGAGGAGCTTTTACTCAAGATAAGAAAGGGCGTAAGAAACAGGTACCATGCCCTGGGATTTACGAATATTCCTGCAAGATTCCGCCGGCTTGATAAAGGAAGGTGGCTCGGAAACCAGCATAAAAGAGTGGCCTGACCGCCAACATGTTTTATAATCTTATTTTCCATATCACTTCGGGAGTTTTATGATTGGTGAAGATGAAATAATATTTTCAGGAAAATACAAGGAACTTGATTTTAATGTTAGGTACGACTTGAAAGGTGCAAACGAGAGGGATGTTGCCGGCGTGCTTGTTGAGATTATTAAGACCACAGAACCTTTTGCTTATGAGTTTTCTGAAATAGACTGCAAAAAGGTTGAGGAGATTGCTTCAAAAGCAGGAAAAGATTTGACTTCTATTGCGAAATTCATAAGGGAAAATTCTGTCAGGAAGCAGCTTGAAGGAACTGTAAAGGAGGGGAAATTGATTACTGCTGCTGAGAGTTATTTCTTTAACAGAGCACTTGCGAATGCAGGTGTTGCATTGTTGCCTGATGTTTCATCTTCCATTAAACCTGAAACCGAAAAGGTTGAAGGGCAGATTGTTTTCGTAGGAAAATACGCAAAATGGATTTCGATAAAAAAATTAGGGCTTGAAGAAGGAGTAAAGGACTGGGAGGTTTCAGGACTGCTTAGCGGAGTTGTGCAGACTGCTGTTAACAAATCATTTGAATTTGCAGGAGAAAGCGGAGAAGTAAATGCTGCCAAAAGGAGAAAATCTTTTGGGGCTGCTGCTGACTTGCTTGAAGAACTTAGTGGAAAGGATGCTTATGTTATTGTGAAATCTCTGGAAAATCTTGGTTATGCGCCTTATGCACATCCAGGAATGCTTAAAGCTGCGCATCCGGAGATTAAAATACCGAAGCCAAAGGGCAGAACGGCGAAGGGATAATATGGGAAGAGGAGTTGGAAGAGGAAAGATTATACTTTTCGGGGAGCATTTTGTTGTTCATGGTGCTCCTGCGATAGCTGCGGGAATAATGAATTCAGCAATTGTTGAGATTAACAAGGCGGAAAAGAATAATATAATAACAGAACAGACTGTTGTTAAGGAAATGAGCCTTGATGGAATCCAGAAAGTGCTTGATGCAATGGGCGTAAAGGACACATACGATGTTTATCTTGAAGGCGATTTACCCACTTTCGGTGGACTTGGCTCTTCTGCCGCTTTTTGTGTTGGATTGGTAAG
>DAOVFD010000123.1 GCA_030668565.1 Microcaldota archaeon | reverse complement strand
CTTTATAGCCGGAAGATTGAGTATTTTCTTGATATAAGGACCCGCATCCTTTCCGAATTTTTTCTTAAGTTTTTCGTCTTTTTTGATGAATTTGTTCATGATTTTTGCGGTACGATCATATACTCTTTGTACGACTATGGGGGTTTCTTCGGCAAGGCGTGCCGTCGCTAGCATCATGTCGGCATCGAATTTACCGCTTATTAAATTCTTGGCAATTATATCTGCAGTCTTTCCTTCATCAAACGGTTTTGAGAAGAACTTTTTCTTTTGCACCGCGTGGCGTGGGCCTGTGAATGACACTTTTTTCAATGGTTTTGCCACCGGAGGTTTTTCCACTTTGAGTTTTTTACCTAATTTGATTCCTAAATCACCAAATAGTTTTACTATCTCGGCATCGCCCATGCTTTTGCCCAGGTAATGGATAAGGTCTTCAGGGTTTCGCACCCATCTTACTTCTTTTTCCTTTATGTTTTTCAAAAGTTTTACTGTTTCTGGTTTGATTTTTTTCTCCTTGAATAATCCGCTTAACTCCCCGGACTCCATGTGAAGAACAGTCACGAGGTTCTTTATTTTTTCATAACTGCTCATTGGTACTTTATGGCCTATTACCCTCTGTGCTATTTCATAATTCGCAAGGTCCTTTGTTTTTCCTACAAATGCTTCAACCTTTTCAATTTTAATTCCAAATGCTGCTAAATCTTTATCATTTGCTAAGGCCTTGTTTGTTTCGTTTAATACAGTATTGAGTTTTTCCGTACTTATCTTCCCCTTTATTCCAATTGACATGGGACCGTGGCCATACGTATCAACTTTGATGCCTGCTTTCTTGAGATTCTTTGTAAGATAGAGATGATATTTTGTTGAAAAAACATCGGTTACTGGATGGCCAAGCTGGTTAAGGACGCTTGGGCCTACGATACCGTTGTCAACATGCATTACCCCTTTCCCTGAGGAATTTGCCAATTCCCACATTGTTTTTTCTGTCTTTGGATCGAATTTGACCCTGAAACTGAGGACGCCATCCAGCTTCTTTCCAGAAGGCAGTACATCAATACTCTTTATCTCTTTTGCAGCTTCAGGAATCTTTATTTCAGGCAACTCAAGGAACTTCCAGAGTGGTTCAACGTTTATTCCCTTCTTTTCCAGAGCAATAAGCTTTTCAGACGCTTCGGCCGTAGCTAGAATGCTCTCAAGTCCCATGGTTTTTGTTTTTCCCTTGACCTCTGCAGAGAAACTGACTTTGCCTTCCTTGAATGTTGCGACAGTATCAATGGGCACTGCTCCGAAATCGGTTATTGCTTCTTTCAACGGCCCCTTAAAGCCCATTTCCTCTGCAATTGATGAAACCTCCTTTCTGAAAAACCCTTCATACGTAGCCATCGCTTTCTTCGTGTTCTTTCCTGTAAAGACAATCAGCAGTTCATCTCCTTTTTCGGTTGTTCTTATTGATTCCACAAAACCGTCAATCTTTATCTTTTTGCCTGCAATCTTGTTGTTTAAATTCTCTGCAGCCTTGAAATAGATATGAAGTCCGACGTCCCCGAATTCCTTTCCTATGTTGTTAAGTTCCCATGTTTTTGCTTTATCGATAGAAAGAAAACCGAATTTTGTTTCTTTCGTTGATTTCCATTCTTCTCCTTTTCTTAAGTACCCTTTTAGTATTCCTTCAGCTTCTTTACCTTCACCCTGCAATGCCTTGTATATCTTGCTTTTATCTTTATAGGTGATTTCTTTTCTTACAGCGCCCAGTTTGGTTTCCATAACCTTGCGGAATTTCTGTACAGTATCAAAGAAATTCTTGCCTTCTTTTCCACCGATTGCCTTTGCATATTTTATCCTGTCTCCTGTGGTGATTTGCTTGAGTGCATCCAGAATAGGATTTGGTTTTTTGAACATCGCCGGTATTTTGAATGGAATGGCAATCATCAGTGGTACGGGCGCAAAAGCCGGCACAGGCGCGCCCTTAATTTTTATCTTTATATACTCAGGAATTGCCTTTGTTTTTATTTTCATCTCTTTTCCCTTCTCCCAAACCTTGACGCCAAGCTTCTTTACATCCATCATTCCGAATTTTTTGTTCTGTTTGCTTATTGCAGTTTCGGTTACCAGTTCTCCCGTGAATTTCCTATAATTGGGCATTTTCTTTCCCATATAGGTTATCATCGGTTTCCTGGCAACTGCATAAAATAAAGGCAGTGCAAGCATCGAAACAGTAAGTCCTCCTTCAGCATAATGTCCTGCATTGAATGCCTTAAATCCTTCGTAAGCACCGTGGCTTATCAGCACTCCACCAAGTCCGAACTCAAGTCCGGTAATTACTTTGCTGGCAACAGTGGCTTCAAATCCGACAGATATTCCTTTCATTACCGCAGCATGCCTGAACGTCAGGGCAGAAGCGGCAAGCATAAGACCTGTAGACCATGATATCGTTTCGGCGATTTCATACTCCTTGGTTGCCTGTTCTACAGCAACCGCAACAAAAGCAGAAGGATGAATAAAGCTTGCAGCTATCTTCACTACATTGTTTATTTTCTCAGCATTTTCTATCTTCTTTGCGAGTTTAGTGGAATCTTTTGCAATTACACTTTTGTATTTTGAAACCGTGGCAGGGGAAAAAACTCCC
>DAOVFD010000044.1 GCA_030668565.1 Microcaldota archaeon | reverse complement strand
AACCGGCAATTTATCCATCTCTATCCCATATTTTTTAATGATACGATTCTTTTCCGCTTCGCTTAAAATTGCCATCTTGGGCAGAAGATGATACGAAAGAACATCAACCTGTTCTTTATCAGACTTTTTAGCGGATTTTTTGGTTTTTTTTGCCAAGCAAAATCACCTGATTTACGAGACGTAATCCTAAAGCTAGACCATTCTGGATATAGCGTATCGATTATTTTCGAAGGAAATGTTTATAAAGGGTATGTTTTGGTTTATCTCACCAATTCCGCATTTTCCAATTCCATATTAAATTCCATATTATATACTTCTTCTTTGGCAAGGTCCATTGCCTCAAGAAACAGATTTGCAAAATCATCCTTTATCTGGCCTTTTCTGACGTATATATTAAGCGCACCCTCAAGCACTTCTCTGGAATATTCGAGCCACTGTTCCTCTCTTTCAGCACAGTTCTTCCCTTTGCATTCCCTTTTGTAAAGTTCAACAAAGACTTCTGCCACTCTTCCAGGGATTCCGTCTTCAGGACCGTTATTGACTGCAATCCATACCGCTGTCTTCCAGTTTCCTGTTTCAATGGCTTCTTTAAGGTCCTTTTCACCAAATCCAAGCTGTACCCGCAGGTCTTCATGGATTTTCATGAGCGCTTCACTTAATGCCTTTCCGGCTTTCGTGCGTATTATACCGCTGTTCTCCATGCCTTTAACTTCCTCTTTTATTGCATGCCTGTTCTGGAGCGGCAGCCTCTTTTTCATTTTCATTACATGCAACTTGCGTATATAATATATTTAATTAGATTAGTGATAAAATTCATTTCATGCTTTTCATAAAAGTCCCGAAGAAAAATGCAGAAGAAGTCAAGCAACGCCTTATCGCAGAGAAGCTTTATGTCAGGGACTACAAGACGTTCCATGATGAAGAATTCGTCTATTTCCCGGTAGCCAAAGAAGTGAAAGGTTATGAAGCAATTGAAATGGAAGGGGAGAAATCAGCAAAAACAAAAAAACTCCGTGAAATCCTTGCAGAAAAATTCAGTGATGAGGAATTTGAGGATTTGGTAACAGCATATGATGTTGTTGGTGATATCGCCATTGTGGAAATTCCTGAAGAATTTGAAAACAGGGAAAAGGAATTTGCAAATGCGCTGCTTGAAAGCAACAAAAGACTGAAGGTAGTTGCAAAAAAACTTGGAAAGGTTGACACTGAACTGAGAATAAGGCCATTGAAGGTAATCGCAGGAGAAAACAGGACTGAAACTTTATACACAGAGCATGGCTGTTGCATGCGCCTGGATGTTGCAAAGGTCTATTTTTCCATCCGCCTGAGCCATGAAAGAAAAAGAATTGCCGGGCTCGTAAAACCAGAAGAAAACATCCTCGCCCTCTTTGCAGGAGTGGGTCCGTTCCCCCTCGTGATTTCAAAAAAACAACCAACAACAAAAATAATCGCAATCGAGCTTAATCCTGAAGCTGTAAAATACATGAAAGAAAACATAAAACTCAACAAAGCGAAAAACATAACTGCGGTTGAAGGCGATGCAAGAAAAATCGTCCTGGAAAAATATCAGAATTTCGCAGACAGAATTCTAATGCCATTACCAAGAAGCGCGGACAAGTTTCTGGATGTAGCATTGGCAGGAGCAAAAGACGGTTGCATAATCCATATTTACAATTTTGCACCAATTGAAAATCCTTATGATGAAATTGAAAAAAAGATTTTTGATGAAGCAAAAAAAGCAGGAGTTGAAGTTGAAATAGTCAATAGAAAGATAGTTCGTCCTTACGCTCCAAAAATAATCCAGGTTGTTGTTGATTTCAGGGTAAGGAAATAAACGATTTTAAACACCAGAGGTTAAATAGTCATTATGGAAATGGTCGACCTGAAAAAACTGAATGAAGAACGTGAAAAAGACATTCTCGATTCGCTAAAGGTCATAGATATTATGGTAGATTGGATAAAATCAAAACCGAACAGCGTATGGTCGGCAAAGTAGGCAGCACTATTCAAATCAGTTTATTCATCGATAAACAGTAATTGGAGGGCAAGCCGAAAAAACACTAGTCGTTGATTTCCATTAGTTTTTTAATCCATTAATTTTCTAATGCTTCAGGAAGAATTCCATACCCGGGTCTACAATTTTATACACCCCCTTCTCGACTCTCATTATCAGTCCTTTCTTTATCAGGGAATCCAATACCGCGGTTGGAGGATATCCCAGAGTCTGCTCGATTATACTATATCCATTACCATGTGCAATATTTTTGATTGCAACATGCTCCGCCTTGCTTAGGGCGGATATAACAGAGGAGAAAAACAGTTCTTCATCCTCCACAACTTTTTCGAAAGCCAGTTCCACATTTTTTTCTTCCTTTGTGTTGTCCAGGGTTTTTATGACGTAATCAGGAATCCCTCCCGTAATAGCAAAAATCTTATTCGCATCTTTTTTTCCGACATCAAACAACTGTGCAGCTTCCACAACAGCATCAGATTCGAAAGGCCCCAATTCCATTACTTTTAATTGCTTCCAAAAAGGTTTCGATTTTTCAAGCACTTCTGAGTGAATGAAAGAGGGCAGACTGCCGCTTATTATAAGTCTAAGATTTTTCAGGAACTGTAATTCTCCTCTTATGACTGAAAGGCCCTGGCTTACCTTTCCGAAATCCTTGATGTTCTGTATCTCATCCAGTACGAGAATAACCGATACCTTATTCCTTCTTGCAAATTCTGATATGAAGTTCAATGCACCCTTCAACAGCTCTATTTCGTCCTTTTTCTCCTCTTTGAAAGCGAGTTTCAATGAAAGAAACTTCAATCCTTCCACTCCCAGAGTTCCCTCAATTTCTTTTACAGAGGAGAGGGCGGTGGAAAGCGAAGAAGAAAATCTACGAAAGGCCGAAGATAAATTTCTGCCCCTGGTCTGGTCGTAAGCACGCAGGAATTCCTCTACCAGGGATTCGGCAAATCCTCCCCATGATGCGAAATAGAGCATATCAAGATAAACCGGCACGGTTTTTTTATCCCATTCCTTAAGGAGATGTTTTACTATCAGGTGTGTTTTTCCCATTCTGCGGTAGCCGACTATGACTGTATGTTTTTTTGCTTCGCTGAGTTCTTTCAGCTCCTTTCTTCGATTTACGAACAGAGATACCTTTTGTTCCATTTTTTTCCTGTCCATTTTTCTCACCATTAAATTTCTAATCCATTAAATTTTTAATGGTTTGTTTCAGGGCATTCAAATCGTCTATTCAGCAATAAACAGGAATTGGAAGGCAAGCCGAAAAAGTACTAGTCATTGATTTCAGGGTTAAGAAGAAATAACCCTACCCTTCAACCTCTTTTGCAAGACCTTCGCTTTTTTGTATCATCTTAAGAAAACGCACTACCTCTTCAGCCCTTTTTCTATTCTTTTCATTAAAGTTTTCATTTTTTGCTACGTTTTCCAGTGCGGCAATTACTTTCGGACCGCTATACATGGAGAGAGTCTCTATCATCAGTGCCCTTATTCCTTCATCCTTATCATTCTCAACTACCTCCAGAAAAGTTGGAAGGAATTTATCGTATTTTAATTCAGCTAATTCTTCCAAGATAGGTCTTCTTAATTCAACTTCATCCTCTACGATCATAAAAAGCAGAATAGCATCCAATGCCTCTTTTTCCTTGGATTCCATAAGTGCACCTATTGCTTCTTTTTTAATTTCCTTGCTTTCATCTCCAAATGCGAGTTTTGTAACCTTTTCTAATCTACTACTGTCTCCTTTTTTGAACGCTTCGATAGTTTCAATAGCGGTTTTTTCCTTAAGTTTTGCGGTATTTTCCTCTAATTTCCTCTGAACATATCCCTTAAATTCCATCTCCTCTTCAATGATTTCTCCGCTGCTTCTTAGATAAAGCTCAACAGTATCCAATGCTCCAGGAATCTCGGATTCTATAAGGGCTTCAACTGCTTTTTTCCTTATTCCAAAGCTCTCATCACCAAGTGCAAGTTCTGTAACAGCGTATATCTTGGATTCATTCCCTCTCTTGAATGTTCTGATGTCTGCTCTTTTGGCCGCCTTTTCAGCAAGTTCTACATCGTAGTCTACTTCAGGAAAATCATCTGCATCAAATACCAGTGCGGTATCGCTGATAATGTCTTCAAGTTCCGCTCTTATGTCATTTCCCCTAAGTTTTTGTACGGCTTCTCCCGCCTCTTTTTTAACTTTCTCTTCTGGATCTGTTTTTCCTATTTCTTCAAGAACGGGAATGGCATCTTTATCTCCAATTTTAACAAGTCCGTGTATTGCCTCAATTCTTCTTTCCTTTAGTTCTCCTCTCTCTGCTATTTTCCTTAATTCGGATTTGGCCTTCAACCCAATAAGAGTTTTTAATGTCCTTGCACCAATTACGTAATCGAACTTTTTTATTTTATCTGGAGGAAGCGGTTCTGTACTATCTCCCTTTCTGGAAGTTTTATTTCTATCTTTTTTAGCATCGCCCCTAACCGAACTTAAACCCATGTTATAATATATGTATATAGCAGTTTATAAAATTATGTTTGTTTTTTGCCGACCACCGTGTAGGTAATAACAACTGCCGCAGCTGCGATTATCAAAGCAACCAGCACTATGGCAGGTATCCCTTCTTCTTCCACTGGTTCTTCAGATACCGTAGGTTTTTCTTCCTCAGGGACTTCTATTGTTACGTTTTCTTCAGGTGGCTTCTCCTCTTCCGGGATCTCTTCTGTTACGTTCTCCTCAGGAACTTCTTCTGGAATCTCCTCTTCCTCCGGTTCTTCTGGGGGAACGTAAACACAGGAATGGTTCTCGATTTTATAGCCTTCAGGACAAGTTATACGAACACACTTGCCATCAGAGCATATCTCATCGAACCCGCAGTCCGCATCTTCAGTACATTCAGGGATAGCTATGCATTTGTGATTCTCTATTATGTATCCTTCAAGACCTGCGCAGAATAACGGAACGCAGGTCCCACCCGAGCATGTTTCATTATAATTACAATCATCAGGATTAGTGCACGGTATTTCCCTGAAACCGAACAGGGTAATAACAGTAAATCCACTGTAGCAGGAAAATTCGTAACGTGGATCTCTGGTGTTTTCCATTCCTTCAGGTACTTCAGGCACTGCCCATAAATCAATTCCATGACGGCAATAGACCTGCACCCTGAAGGTGCCGTTTTCATTTGTTGATGTATATGCAATTACTGTATCATTTTCATCCACTACATTAATTCTTACATACTGGATTCCGGGTTCCCCTTCCTGCAGTTTTCCGTCTCCGTTCAGGTCGTTGTAAACCGTTCCGTTCACCAATAGGTTATCCAGCGGGGTTAATGCATTTGCATTACCCAGTATAAACAACATCACCACTAAAATTAAATTCCTCATAATACTCAACCTCCACTTCCAAGGTATCGTCCGGAATATGCTCAGGGAACTGTTCCCCGCTTGCAGGAACAGCATCTTGTCTTTCCTTAATTCCTTCTTCCGGTTCCTCAGGCGGCATTTCCTCTTCAACTGCTTCTTCTGTTGGAGCCAGCGTTCCAACAGCGTCCTCAGGAACGAAATTGTCAACCATGAATTCAGCAAACCAGAATTTTATTCCTCCAAAGAATCCTACTCCTTCAATTTTTATCCTGCCTTCCTTATATGCAAGCAGCGGGCTTAGCACCCCCTGGTCAATTTCTTCAAGTGTTCCCACATCCGTAACTATCTCAACGGTCGGGTCATCAATAGCTCCTCCCCCCAATTCGTACAATTCGCCCTCATCTGTTAGGGCATGATAGTTATTCTTTCCTTCTATTATGATGTTGGCTCTCTCATTACCCAAAAATCCTCCAAGTGTTGGGAAAGCAAGCAGTCCTTCCTCATAAAGATTTCTTATGGAATCAAGCTCTGCATTTCTTGTCGTATGTGCATCATCGGTTATCTGTTGAACCTTGTCATCAGCGTATGGTGGCTCTTCAATTATATTATACCCCACACAATCCCAGCATCCTGTCTTGTAATTATAAGAACACATTGCATTGGTGCCACAGTTTGCCTGGCATTCTGTCTGGCTCATATATTCGCCCCATTCAGGGAAACATATCATTCCCCAGCAACTGCAACATATAGGGCAGCAGTACTCATCTGCACCGCATCCTGAAGGCGTTAGCATTGGGTCACATTCTTCCCCTTTATCCTTTTTTCCATTACCGCAGCAGCATCTGTCTGGACAGGCATTCGCACCACATATCTCTTCCACAGCTTCATTGATATTGTCCTGTGTAGGGTCGGAATTAGGCCCGCTTGTCTGGCACATGAGTCCTCCATCACAATCTTCAAGACCCATCATATGCCCTGCCTCATGCGCAAAATCCTTGTAATGTTCTCCCTCTGGTTTATTGGAGTCAACCGGTCTGCTCATTATACTGGACCACCAACCCTTTTGGCTGTTGCCGCCGTTTCCAGTAGCAATTCCATACATGTATCCTATGTAAAAAGTTGCACCGGTCATGTTCGTCTGATTTCTAGGAGGATTATTGTTGTAATCAGTAACCATAATACAATGATATCCTGGCGGACCGGGATTGCAGTTAACCTGAGCCGGGTCGGTAATCTTCTTTGTCTCTACATTGAAACTTACAGGACAGTCACAGTCACCGTACGTTTGTCCTTGTCCGTTCCATACGCTTTCTATCTCATTCTTTGCATCGTTGATATAGCTGTCATTCGCGCCGGAGAAAGCGATTTTTATTGTTATCGTTACTTTACAATCTTTCGCTTCACAAGTGGTTTCTGCCCATGATAAAGAAAAAAGCGAGAGCAGCACCAACAATCCCAAAAAGAGTTTTTTAGCGCTCATGTAAAGTGCAATTCATTAAATGTTTTTATCTCTTTGCCTTCTATTTTGCATACTGATCTTTTGCCTTGCTCCATATTTCATCTACTTTCTCTTCTTTGTATCCGTCTATAAGATACCAGCTGTTGTCTGACCCACTTGACACCTTTATTACATGCACAACCTGTGTTTCACCCTTCCAGTCCGGATTCCTGAACCACCTCTCACTTTCTCCCCCAATTCCTTCGAAAATAAGATCTCCCTGCATATCGAAAAATTCCTTCCTGTAATCCTTCCCTTCAGAAAAATCAACTTCGTATGCCTCCGCTTTCCAGTAGAAAGGGCCGCTTGAAGACCGCCCTTTGCATCCGACTATGCATACCTCTTCTTTTTTGTTTATCTTTACATCAGCATCTCCATGGTTTTCCCTGACCATCTGCATTATCCCTGAAATTTCCACTTTTCGGGTTTCATGGGGGGAGCAGAGGGGAGTGCCCAGTGTCATACCAAGTAACATAAGGCCGGTGCCCACTTCCAGGAGACGTCTCTTGAACGGCTTACTCTCCCGGTTATCGCGCAGCATCCTTTTTATCGCGAATTTTTTATCATTATCAGTAAACCGCATGAAACTTACCTATGTGTCAAAAGGTTTAAAAATGAGATGCTCGTTTCCTCTGTTATGATACGCGCCTTTATAAACTTTTTCTCTCTAGTATATACTCAACAATATGATAAATGGAGGTGAATTGTGTGACAAAAAACAATGAAAAAAGGTGGTCTCTCTTTTAGGTGGCGACCAGACAAGAGGAAGACCCAGGATAGTTGATGAAGAAAAACTGAACCGAATTTTGGAACTCTATTGGAACAGTAATTTAGGGCTTAGAAAAATTGCTGATTCTGCCGGCGTCTCAACAATGACTGCATGGCGCGTAGTGAACTCATACGAACCCAGAGGTGAAGCCATATGAGTACCAGAGTACAAAAAATTGAAGGAAACGGAAAGAGGAACATGAGCGCAAGAGCAAGAATAGACAAGCTGCTTAAGGGAAAATCCAGAGATGAACAGATAAGGGCGCTGACGATGCTTATTGAACTCTATCAGAGCAGCAATTCCTATGAGCACATGGACCGTTACATGGAAGCGGTAAACAGGAGAGCCGAGCTTAAAAACAATAACGGCGTTTCAAAGAAAGTCTCCAAAAACAACCCTATGGAAGAAGGAATCATGAAAGATGAAGGTATAGGGTTAATGGCAGGAATGGCTCTTTCCGGCGTAGGAGGATGCTGATTCCTCTTTTTTTCTTATTTTATATTTTTATTCAACAGCTCCGTGTTTTTTGAGGAGTTTGACTGCCTTCTTGTCGTTTCTGGCAAGTGCATAATCCAGCGCATTTCTTTCATTATCGCCTGTGATATTAACGTCTGCGCCATTTTTTATCAAAAGTTTGATTACGTCTGCCATGTGATCTTCATTAGAGACTCTTATAAGCGCCGTGTTTCCATCATTATCCTTAGCATTCACATCCGCTCCTCTATCGAGCAATCCTTTTACTTTCTCGATTTCTCCTTCTTTTGCTACTCCTATAAGTTGCTCGTTCAATTCTTCCTGTTCCTCAGAAGTCAAGTTCTTTTTAGATTTCTGAACAGGTTTTGCTTTA
>DAOVFD010000103.1 GCA_030668565.1 Microcaldota archaeon | reverse complement strand
TCTTTCGACGCTCTATCCCACGAATCATGATATGGTGCAGAACACCGGGCGCGTCTAATCGGCCTTGTCTTGGCATGACATATTATTTCCACAAAACTCAGCAGATTGTCAACTTATTTACCAGCGTCCCCTTTTACTTTTACTTCAGCATCCCCTTTTACTTTTACAGGGGCGCCCATAAATTTATAAATTTTTCTGTCTCAATTATGATTTATTTATATATTTATGGAGATCCAAGATATTGCTCAGAAAAGAATTGGAAGCAAATGTGGGCGTAACATCACGACAAAGTGGATCGTAAATGTTTTGTTAGACGATACCAACAAAACACCTTTTATTCAAAGGGAAGAGATACTCTTGTCGATTCATAGATCTTGGCAATTGATGTTTGTCTAAATAGGACACCATAGCAACAATGCAGATACCAAATTTTTTCCCAAAGATTATCATCCTGTCTTAATTTTTTTACATTAACCCCACGCTTTGCAGCTTCATCCGCATCGATTACCACACCATGACTCAGCCACTCCTTGACATTGCAGAGATCAGCTGCTAGCCTTTCTGCAGCAACGGGATCATCTTTTAGCATGTACTTCTTCAGCCATTTTTCGGCAAATCTCTGAGATCGTTCCATAAGGTTCCTGCACATTCTTATAAAACCAAGGTTTAACCCTTCAAGCAAAGGAAAATAAGCAGGGGATAAGTTTCCGGTTTTATCTACCTCTTCTTTGATACGATCGAACTCATCAATGAAGGATTGGGCGGAGGTCTGAAAGACGGCACCGCCAGGCCCGGGGCCTGTAAGTTGCGCATCTATAGGCCCAAGCTCTGAAGCAAGTCCCATGATAACCTCATCCGAAGCGAGTGCAATCAAAGTTGCCGCACTTTTTGCGTATTCAGGCACAATCACACGGAATTCCCCGGCTATTTCGCGACACATGTAAACAATCTTCTCCGCCGCATCTATGTCTCCTCCAGGACTTTGCAGAAGGAGATCAACATTTTGTTTAGGTGATAAGCGGGCAAAAAGATCTCCAAACGGCTGGATATCCTCCTCCCCTAAACTTGAGCGGTTTGACCAGAGATTGGCTTCGTAGACTATGAGTTGCCGTCCCGTAAGTTTTTCAATAGAGGAAATCGTATCTTGACGAGTGTAACGGTCACTTTGGAGGGCTCTATATAGAGGAGTCCGTGGAAAATCCTTGTTCGACATTAGGATTTTTCCATTCTCTGCGGTTGACTAAAGACCTCTACATAAGGACGGCAAACTGACTTCGGACGAACCTTTCGACCTGTTTTCGCTCGCTGATACTCATCAAATTGCCTCCGAAAATCTGTGAAAGCCACGACCTTCCGTCCTTGCTTACCCTCAAGTTCAGCAAATTTCCCAAGCACATCCTTATCTGAATACTTTTTCATGCTCTCTCACCTCCACTATTGAAGCATTAAGATCTTCGTCATTCCTTATTTACATATTGCACTTCCCATCTGTCAATGAAAAAATCTTAAAGTTTGTGTATTGCCTATGTCATCTAACGATTTTGCATGTTTGCAAAGCCCACCTCTGGTGGATTTGGATGAAGTGAAACAAAACTGCAAACATTAGGTTAGCCGGTTCGGTGGCTTAAATTTGGATTTTTCTATACACAGAGTCAATCTTTTCTTGTAGCTCAATCGTCAGGCGAATTGCCTTTGCCACTTTCATATAATGTGTAATCTCATCAAGAGAAAGTTCCTTCTTTTTTCTGTCCTTCAGATATTTCTCCATCACCTGATAAGCTCCGATTCGATATTCCCACACTCTTTTTAAAACGCCCTCAAAATATTGCTCCTTGTTAATGGAAATCCTTTGCATTCCTTCATCATAAGAAATTTTTTCTACATCATAGGAGCCAGATTTTGGAAAACCTATCTCATCTTCATCGAGTGCTGAAGTCTTAAGCAAATGAAGGTCAACAAGTTTTTTCCCGAGATTACCTAGCTCCTTGAACAGACCATTATTTGAAGGCAAAGGAACCCTCGGAAAATCTATTTTGAGAAATTCGTCATAGCGCTTTCGGTAGGAAGGAGAAAAAAGGACAGCATATATGTAATAGAAAATCTTCTCCGGAGTTGGCTCTATTTGTAAGGGTTTTTCTATGGCTTGTAAAAACTCTCTAGTGAAGTTTGGGATACGTTTTGGCTCTTTTTCTTCTTCTTCGAACAATTCACCTAGTTTGTCAAAGTAAATGTAGAGGGGAAAAAAGTAAGGAGCACCTCTGTTGCTAAGGAACATCCTCATGTCTGCAATTCTGCCCGTTAAAAATACATGGGAGAATCCGCTTCCAATGACTACCTCTCTCATGCACAAAAGAGCTAAATTATCTCTTTTGAAGTTCTTCATAAAAGATTCTCTCGCATCTCCCCTTTCTATTATTTTCGGGAAATAAAATACAAAACGGGAATCAAAGGGGCGGTAATCATACGGAGCAATTCTTTCTTCATAATTAATTCCGCGAACTTCTTCTCTTGCTTTTTTAATACTCCAATATTTTGTATCTTTTACTTTTGATGATATGCCAACTATGTCATCAGGCAAAGTCCCGGCGAAAATCCTTAAACGTTGTAATAACTCCTCCCTGTGAAATGCTACCATAAACTCGTCTCTTCTTGTTTTTACTCCACTTGACCACTTATCAAATATGTCCGTAACCTTCCAGAATTTTTCATACTCAGTTTGTAATGCAAAATCCTTGGGGACAAAGAAGTGATGAGGTGCAATAGGTTTGATTTCTTGCCACTCGGTTGTTTGTACATCGTTTTTAAAAAGGTATTTATATTTCTCCTCTCTCAATCCCCAGAGCTCGGCATAATAGACCTTTTTCTCTTTTGGTGTGGTTTCCAGTTTCGCATACAAGGCAATGGAAACACCCTGTTGAATATCAAAGACATTTTCATCTTTTCCGCCCTCTGGTGTCTTCTCCCCAATCCTTGAAGAACCATGAAGGTCCAGGATGTAAATCTCATCAAAGGTTTCCAGAAGCTTTTTCCTCATCCCTCGATGGATTAATCCAGAAAGATAGGAATTGTTGGTAATAAATCCCAAAATTCCTTTACCTGCCTGGGCTATTTTCCAGTGGGCAAATCGAATGAACTTTATATAGTCATCAGAAAGTGGTTGGATATTACGCTCATCCCTTACATCCTCTTTGTATGCGTCCATTAATCCAGATACATATTTATATTTTATGACTTTTCCATATTTGTTAGTTTTATCAGGGATTCTACCTCCTTCTATAAAAACTGACTTATTCTCAGAACTAACTGAATAGGGAGGATTACCAAGGACAACCAGGATTGGGACTTTCTCTTTTATTCGCTTTGCTTCCTGTCCTTCCTTAGCAAGATCAATGAGAAAACTTA
>DAOVFD010000130.1 GCA_030668565.1 Microcaldota archaeon | reverse complement strand
TCCGCAATGGACAGGTCTTTGATTTTGAAATGAATCGGATATGTGCGGCCGGGACAGGCGCATTTATTATGGAGTCGGCAAAGATACTCGGAGTGGAGCCGGGGCATATGCTTGACGAGCTTGCCTTTGAATCCTCACACCCAATATTGCTCAGCAATAGATGCTGTGTATTCGCCAAATCCGATATGGTATCTCTCCTGAACAGTGGAGTCTCGAGAGCCGATGTTGCGGCTGGAATCGTGTATGCCGTTATCAAAAACTACCTGAATCTTGTGGTCGGAAACAGAGATACAGGCAAAAGAGCGCTTTTCCTGGGCGGTCTTGCAAAAAGCAGTAAAGCGATTAGATCAGCCTTCAAGCAATTAAGGCCTGATATGGAAGTTTATGTACCTCCCAATTGCGATGTAAGCGGCGCTCACGGAGCTGCCCGGATAGCTTTAGATGAGTTTCAGAAGGGAATGATTCAAAAAACCTGTTTCCGGGGATTTGCCGCCACCCGGATCAACGTGCCTGTCAAGGAGTTCGATTGTAATCATTGCACCAACCTTTGCAGGGTCAAGAAATGGCGAACATTGGATGACAGGATCATCTTCACCGGAAGCATCTGCGGCCGATATGAAGGTATAAGTAAGAAAAAGACCTCGGTGCGAAATTTTGTGAATGAGGAACAAGAACTCCTCAGGTCATATGAAATATCCGCAACAAATCCATCAGAGGAAGTGATAGGGATTCCCAGGGCGTTGCTCTATTATGAGCAGGGACCTTTGTGGGCGACTTTTCTTAAGGAGCTTGGCTTTCAGGTCTTGATATCGGATACAGGTAAAGAAGCGATAAAGAAGGGGGGATTGTACTCCTCCAGCCTGGTCTGCCTTCCGATGAAGGTTCTGTTGGGGCACGTTGCGGATTTAAGTGAAAAGGGTGTGAAAAGAATCTTCTTTCCGACAGTCGTAGAGATGGAACGTCCTGAGGGTACGATCCGTTCCGACAACTGCATGTTGATCCAGGCTGCCGTTGACTCGTATCTAAAACATGCCTTTCCCCAAATAGAGATCATTTCGCCTGTTTTTCACTACAATGGACGTCGACCCATGTGGCGAAGGGCGTTTTGCGATGTTGGGAGAAAACTGGGGCGTAGCAACAGCTCTGTTTTGAAAGCGATCAAGAAGGCAGAAATCGTGCAAAGAGACTTCATGAACAAGAAAAAAAAGTTGGGTCATGAGTTCTTGAAAAAAGTAAAGGAAGGCTCGCTCTGTGTTGTTCTTATGGGTCATGAGTACAGCAGCGCCCCGGAACTGGACATGGGAATGTCCCGCCATTTCGCAAATCTTGGGGCCACAGTGGCGCCGCTCTCAATCATTCTTCCATTTGCAAAGAATGAGAGGCTCGGTTTTGAGCACTCTGACCTGATCTTCAAGTCATCGCAAAACATGATTCAAGGGATGACGTTTGTTGCTAAACAGCGGGCAACCCTGTTTCCGGTTGTTTTAAACCAATTCCTTTGCAGGCAGGATGCGTGTGTAATCCCATTTTTGAATCAGATTGCGGAAAAAAGGCCGATGTTAAGGATCATGCTTGATGAGAATGCAGGCGACGTCGGACTCAAGACAAGATGTGAGGCCTTCTGGCATGTGATGAAGAACCATGTGGAACCTTCTGCCGGTTTGAAGGATACCAAAAACCTATTCTTGAATTTTTCCTCCCAAAAACATCTTACAAATTTCAAGGGGGTTGTCTGGATGAACAAACTGCTCCGGTTTTACGCTGCCGGCTATAACGCAATCGGAATAGATGTAAAGTTTTTTCCTGAGGCAACCCGCGAGACAATTGACCGGGGAAGAAAGTACTTTCCTGACGGCGAGCCATGCCTTCCATTTATCAGAGAAGCAGGTCAGTTGGAGGAATTGATGGGAAGTTCAACATTCGATCCGCGACGAGACGCAATTCATGTGCCCGGCACACGACATTGCGCCTCGACAACTCTTCCCCAGATATACAAACGGGTTTGTGAAAAATTTGGGGTCCCGTATGTCAAATTTGTGTCCCCAAGGGATGGTCTTGACATGGCGGAAGGAGTGGAGGCATTTGGCCCATTTTATATACAAAGATTGGTGCGCGCCATGTTCGGCGAAGATTATCTAAAACGGGTATTGCTTTCCATAAGGCCGTACGAAGCAAACAAGGGCGAATCTGATGCGGTATTTGATAGCTGTCTTGAGGAATTTTACAATAGCTTTAATA
>DAOVFD010000055.1 GCA_030668565.1 Microcaldota archaeon | reverse complement strand
TGTCCGGGTTTATCTTTGATTTTTTTGAAAGTGTTACAACCCTTCTTTCAGCCCGTCTGCACACCGTTCTTGTAAGATGGAGGAGTGAGGCTGTCTTGCTGCCGCCGGGAAGAACAAAGTTAACAAGCTGGGGAAGTTCCTCCCCTATTCTGTCTATTTCATCTTCAAGGGCTGAAACATGCGACGGGTTTATCTTCTGGGCACGCAGTTTTTCCATCGCAAGCTCTGCACCCACTATGAAAAGCTGCTTCTGTATTTTCATCAGGATTTTTTTGGCTTCATCGTCACTTGTAAATGAGACTGCAACTCCAAGAAGGGCATTCAGTTCATCCACAGAACCGTATGCCTCAACCCGCTCGTCATCCTTGAATACTTTCTTTCCTGAAAGGGTTACCGTCTCGCCTTTGTCGCCCAGACGGGTATATATTTTTGTCATAATTTCAACCTAATCCGCTAATTTTTCTCTTCACAAAATTAATTGTCTGTTTGGAAAGCCTGATTGCCTTTTCAGCATCTTCAGCATCGAACGCTTCTGCAGGGATGCCGCCAGGAAGGCTTCCAGGATAACGTGTTGGGATATAATACTTATCAAGCGGTGATATCTTTGGCCTTAGTTTTTCGAATTCCTTATCAAACTTTTCAGCATCGTACGCAAGCTCGGCTACTGAATGACCCCAAACCTCTTCCGCACCATGTCCATAAAGAAATGCCTTTAGTGCTTTTTCTGCTGCTTGTTGTGCCATAAAACAAGCCACGTTGTGTTTTTTATTTTTGGTTAAAAGCTTGGCAACATCTAAATCTTGCTCTGCTTGTCTCAGCCAACGTTCCCCTTCTTTCTTCTGTTCAGGCTTCATACAGAACCGTACCTCTCTCCAGCATTCTTCTTACAAAATGGCTGCTCACCTTCAGTCTTTCGAGTTCTTTGGGTGTGTAAACAAAGAAATCTACCGCCACCCTTGGTTGTATCTTTTTATACACCTCTTCGAGTCGTTCGGAGAAGCCTTTTTCTGTGTTTTTGATTATCGCTATATCTATATCACTGGCTTTCCCAACATTTCGTTCGTTCAGAGAACCAAAGAGAATGATTTTTATTGGGTTTAGTTTTTTTATCTCTGTGAGTATTCTCTTAAGCTCTTTTTTAAGCAACTTCTCTCTTTTTTGCCCAAGTCCTGTTTTCATTCCCATATATCAATAGATGCAGATTTAAGTTTAAAAGAGTTATCAGCGGAGTATTTGTAATTATTGAAAGCCTGATTTCGATATTTACGTAATTATTGAAAGTGGAGTTTCAATAATAGCAAAAATTAAAAAGATTCTGGTCCTAATAAAATTATGGAAATTGAGGAGATAGCAGCGCAAAATCCCTGGTGGAGGACTAAGGGATGGGAAAGGGAAGATAGACACCTGAAACGACTTGAAAAATATAGGTACATCTACCATAGGGAAGGCTACATACCGAAAAAGCGCGGTGTAATTATTGTTTATGGACCAAGACAGGTGGGAAAAACTACATCCATCAAGAAGGCGATATCTAAGATAGCGGCTGGAGAAAAGACGACAGACATTCTCTATCTGAATGGGGAGATGATAAGAGACAGGTTTGAATTGAATAGTGTAGTGAGGATAGTGGCTGGCTTGTATAAATCGACACATATCTTCATAGATGAGGTAAGCGCGGTTAAAGAATGGGAAAGGGCGATAAAGGCGCTTGTGGATGATGGGATATTTGAAGAAAAATATGTTGTGCTCACTGGTTCGAGTTCAGTAAATATAATGAAAGGGGCTGAGAGATTACCCGGAAGAATGGCTGAAGGGCAGTATAAATTCAGATACTACCCCCTGAGTTTCAGAGAAGTGGCCAATCTTTATGGTATAAAACCAAAAACACCAAAAGAAGCGGTTGTGCAGGTTGATAAACTAAACCCAATTCTCTACAAATATTTTATCCATGGGGGATTTATCAGGGCGCTGAATGCTCTTGAAAAGAACGGCTTTGTTGGGGAGGAACTCTTCGCAATATATTCTGCATGGATAGATGGTGAGCTGGCTAAAATAAAGAGGTCTCCTGAAACTGCTACCCAGATAATGGATGGAATTGCGAACGTCCTGACTAATGATGTATCATGGAGTGCACTTGCGAAAACCATAAGCCATCCGACAGTCGCAGAGTATGCTGAAATTCTGAAAAACATGTTTGTAATTGATTATTTGGAAAAGAGCAAGAGGGCACGGATCGGAACAACAAAGAACAAGAAAGTATACTTTATCGACCCGTTCCTCTATTGGCTTGCGCTTTTCAAGAGTAGAAAGATAAACGCTGTCGGGATAACTGATATTGATTCGACATGTGCTGGAAAACTGGCTGAGATCAGTACTTACGCTAATATACTTCAATACCTTGACCTGAAATATGGTGAGAATGACTTTGATATACGAAGATACGTCCGTTTCGAGAAAGAGAGGAGTTGGGAAACGGATTTTGTCGCTAAGTTCGGAAAAAAAACCTATAGAATAGAATGTAAATTCGGTAAAGTGGTTAAGGAAAGGGAGGGGGTAGTTTATCTCACTAAAAACACCCTTGAGGAGAATAAGGTACCCCTCGCCGTCTTTCTACTCTTTCCTGAACAGAGCTTACAATTATTGAAAGCCTGATTTCGATATTTGCGTAATTATTGAAACTGGAATTCATATCAGTTTTTTGCCTTCTTCCTCTACATGGATGCAGTTTACTGGGCAGGATTGTGCCGCATTAAGATTGCATTTTTTATCAGGAAGCTCGAGGATAAGGTTGTCTCCCTCTGCTTTGGCTCCTTTGAGATCTGACTTTCCATCATCAGCCATTTCCCAGAAATCAGGGCAAACCGCTGCACATGCCCCGCAACCTATGCAGGCCTTTCTGTCATGTATTATTTTAACAGCCATTGAATTCACCTTGCATGAAATAGGAAACAAACTTTATTAATCTACTCTGCAAACTATCAGCAATGACGATTATCGATGATTTTAAGTTTCTCGAAAAACATGGTTTTGCCCTTCTTCCATATGCACTTGCGAAGAGTGAGGCTGAGGTTGTGGAGATGGGTAAAAAGATAGGTTATCCCCTGGTGTTGAAGGTTGTTTCTCCGGAGATAACGCACAAAACCGATGTCGGTGGGGTCATTATCGGAATAAAAAACAGGAAAGCGTTACGGGCTGCGTATAATGAAATAATGGAAAACACGCGTGGAAAAAAAGTTGACGGGATACTGGTCCAGAAAAAAGCAAGAAAGGGAATCGAACTTATTATAGGTGGAAAAAAAGATGCGCAGTTTGGCCACCTTGTTGTGCTCGGGCTTGGTGGAATATATGTTGAGGTTTTCAGGGATATCAGCGCCAGAATCTGCCCCATAAGAAGAGAGGATGTAAAAGTGATGGTTATGGAACTGAAGTCCCACCCGATTCTTATGGGTATGCGGGGAAAGAAGGCAATCCACATGAAGAGTCTTGAAGAGCTTCTTTTGAAAGTCTGTAGATTCATGCAGAAAGAAGATATAACAGAGATTGACTTGAATCCGGTCATTTTCAATGAGAACGGGTGCGATGTTCTTGATGTGAGATTTAAGAGGACAAAAACATGAGGGAACAGGTAAAAAATCTAAAGTATATTTTCAGGCCGAAGAGCATTGCGGTTGTCGGTGCCTCAGGAACATCCACAAAGGTTGGCGCGGTGGTGCTGAAAAATCTTATTGAAGGTAAATTCGGGGGGAAGATTTATCCGATAAACCCGAAATACAATAAGCTTGCCGGGCTCAGGTGTTATCCTTCAGTCCTTGACGTAAGGGGAAAGGTAGACTGCGCGATAATAGCAATACCGGCCATGGTAGTTCCGAAAGTCCTTGAGCAGTGCGGGAAAAAGAGGATTAAGGGTGTAGTTGTCCTGAGCGGGGGATTTGGAGAAGTCGGGAATAATGAGCTGGAAAACAAACTAAAGGAGGTCGCGGATAGATACGATATATGTGTCATCGGGCCGAATTGCTTGGGAATTTTGAACCCCTACAAAAGAGTGGACTCGATATTCCTTCCAATGTACAAGTTAAAACGTCCCAGACCTGGAGGAATTTCATTCGTAACGCAGAGTGGTGCCACCGGAACGTGTGTTGTTGACCTTGCTGCACAGTATGGCGTGGGGGTCTCGAAATTCATTTCCTATGGTAATGGAACAGTAATAGACGAATCAGACCTGCTGGAATATCTTGAGACCGATAAGAAAACAGAAGAGATATTGTTGTACCTTGAAGGAACGAAGAACGGGAAAAGGCTATTGGAAACCATGAAGAGGGTGAATAGGAAAAAGCCGATAGTTGTGCTGAAGGCAGGAAGGGGGGTAAAGGCATCAAAGGCAGCATACTCACATACCGGGAATCTTGCAGGAAATTATCTTGCATATGATGCTGCATTCAGGCAGGCGGGGGTTGTCGTTGCCTACAGCCTGGATGAATTGTTTGAATTCGTAAAAATATTCAACCAGGCATTGCCGAAAGGAAAACGAATCGGTGTTGTAACGAACGGGGGTGGGCTTGGTGTGCTGACAACGGATGTGATTGAGGAACAACATCTGGAGCTCGTGGAATTTTCCCCGGAAACGATAAAGAAATTGAAACGGATTATTCCTCCTTATGCGAATGCGGAAAATCCCCTGGACATCATCGCGGACGCGGATTCCGGTGTGTACAAAAAAACGCTTGGTGTGATAAAGGAAGCAAAGGAAGTTGACATTATCGTTGTAATCGTGTTGTTCCAGGCACCTGCAGTTGACGAACGCATACTGAATATTCTGATAAATCTTTCGGATGAGAAGAAAAAACCAGTGGTGGTTATCGCTGTCGGGGGAGAATACACGCAGGGGCATCGTAAGATACTGGAGAGTTACGGCGTGCCCACCTATTCGTCACCATCAGATGCTGTAAAGGCTGTGAAAAAACTTGTTGAGTACGCATACTCGATTAGAAGCGGTTCTGGCAGGTGAAACCAGATGAAACGCATAGATGTCCTTCTGAAAGAAAAAAGAGTTTTCAAACCAGACAAAAAACTCATTGAAGAGAGCAATGTGAAGAAATGGATGGAAGAACACGGGATAAAAACCTATGAAGAACTGCTTGAAAAAAGCCAAGATATTGAATGGTTCTGGGGTGAGGTTTCAAAAGAGGTTGTTGAATGGTATGAACCGCCGGGGAAGGTGCTTGAATGGAATCTCCCGTTTTCAAAATGGTTTGTCGGAGCAAAATACAATATTGTTCATTATGCCCTTGACAAGCAGGTTAAACTAAGACCGGATAAAATAGCATATATATTTGAAGGAGAACCCGGTGATGTTAGAAAAATAACATACAAACAGCTTTATGAAGAGGTAAACAAGCTGGCAAATGCGCTGAAAAGGCTTGGTTTGAAAAAAGGAGAGAGGATCGCGATATATCTGCCGATGATCCCCGAGCTTCCGGTTGCAATGCTTGCGTGTGCAAAAATAGGATTGGTCCACTCTGTCGTTTTTTCGGGATTCAGTTCTACCGCTCTCGTTAATAGGATAAATGACTGCGGAGCCAGGGTGTTGATAACGTGTAACGGTTTCTGGAGGAGGGGTAAGATAATTCCACTGAAAAGGAACGTGGATATAGGACTGAAAGAAACCAACCCTATAGAGCATGTAATAGTTTACAAACGTGTTGAAGAAGAAACCTCATGGAATGAAAAGAGGGATTTGTGGTGGCACGAGATAACCAAGGATGAACGCGGCGAATGCGAAACTGAAAAAATGGACGCGAATGACCTGCTTTATGTTCTGTACACCTCCGGGACAACCGGTAAGCCCAAGGGGGTCATGCAAAGACATGGTGGATATGCTGTTGCGATTGCACTTACACTCAAATGGGTTTTTGACCTGAAGGAAGATGACGTATGGTGGTGCGCTGCAGATGTTGGTTGGGTGACCGGCCATAGCTATATTGTGTACGCTCCACTAATCCTCGGCGCGACTTCTGTTATGTATGAAGGCTCCCCCGATTACCCGGAACCGGACAGGTGGTGGAGTATAATAGAGAAGTTTAAGGTGAGTGTTTTTTACACGTCCCCGACGGCCATCAGGATGTTCATGAAATTCGGTGAAAAATGGGCGGAGAAACATGACCTTTCATGTCTGCGTCTGCTCGGTAGTGTTGGTGAACCAATAAACCCCAGGGCGTGGATATGGTATTATGAAAAAATAGGGGGTGGGCGCTGCCAGATAATGGACACCTGGTGGCAGACCGAAACCGGGTGTTTTTGCATTTCGCCATTGCCGATTATAGATTTAAAACCCGGCTCGGCAACAAAGCCCCTTCCTGGTTTTGCTGCATCAGTGTACGATGATAAAGGAAAGGACGTTGCTCCCGGGAAGGGGGGTAGCCTGGTGCTTCTCAAACCCTGGCCTGCAATGCTGGCTGGGCTTTACAATAATCCTGAAAAATATAAAAGTGTCTATTGGTCAGAGTACCCGGGAGTCTATTTGACAGGAGATGTCGCACGTCTTGATGAGGACGGGTATCTCTGGGTGCTGGGAAGAGAGGATGACGTTCTTAAAGTGGCTGGGCACAGGCTTAGTAATGCGGAGCTGGAATCAGCGCTGATAAGCCATGAAGCCGTTGCTGAAGCTGCTGTTATTGGTAAACCCCATGAGATAAAGGGAGAAAGCATAGTTGCTCTTGTTGTCCTTAAAAAAGACATGAAGGAAACAGAGGAACTTCGTAATGAACTGAAAGACCATGTG
>DAOVFD010000124.1 GCA_030668565.1 Microcaldota archaeon | reverse complement strand
TAACCCATATCCGAGCATACGTCATACGCCCTTTCAAGAGGCTCTCTCCATGATTTGTCCTTGACTTTTGCCACACTCAGGGCGTCAAGTATCGTTGGGTCGCCGACACCAAGCCTTAGTCTTCCAAGAACAAATCTCACTATGTAGCGTGCTTCGAGAGGACTGGAATTATTCAAAAGTTCCACAAGGTATTTTATCTTTCTTTCAGTGCTTCCCGTACCTGAAGTGGTTGCTATCTTCATAAACGAGGAATAAAGATGCTCAGCGTTCATTTCCCTGACTGAAAGAGACCTCTGTTTCCTTTTTTTGACGAATTCTTCGGCAGTAAGCCCGAGGTCGCCGCTTTTTTTGAAATACCTGTCCACTTCCTTTTTGGAATAACCAGTGGAGGACGCTATTGCCTCAACTGCAAATCGTTCTCCCATTCCCAAATCTATTCCTTCATAAGGAGGTGCAACTATCCCTTGTACAAAATAAACGATTTTGCTTATCTCCTTGCTGTCTGCCTTTCTGAAGAGTTCTGCAAGGATATCGGTCATCTCTATTCTTCCAGAGCGTTCCTCTATCTTGGAAAAGACTTTGGCAACATCTGAAAACGGAATCATAATGTGTAATCAGAAGTGAATTTTTAAACGCTTACTGTAAAAGGAAAACGATGAAAAAGAATCAGACGGAAAGAATAAGCACTGGCAGGATACTCTCGCTCAGCGATGCGGTTTTCGCATTTTCACTGACACTGCTGGCACTTAACATAGTGATACCTGCGCATACTGCTGACGAGGACCTGGTTTCCGCGCTTAATGCCCTTAAGCCGAACATAATCCATTATGCGATAAGCTTTATCGTAATCGGAAGCTACTGGATAGCACACCACCGCATATTCAACAGCATAAAAAAATATGACGGGCTGCTGATATGGTTGAATCTTCTTTTCCTGATGACGATAACTTTCATCCCGTTCCTTACCGACTTTATGAGCGACTACTACGGGCAGATTTCAATAGCAATATACGGAGGAGCGCTTGGAACGAGCAGTCTCTTTCTGGGAATCGTATGGCTACATGCGGTCAGAAAAAGATTCCTGCATGAAGATGTACCGGAATCATCAATAAAATACGGCACCCTGAAGAGCGTGAGTATAGCAGGAATTTTCTATGCTTCGATACTCGTTACTTTCGTTAGTCTTGTTGCGGCACAGCTGATGTGGCTTCTTGCATTCATAATCCCGAATCTCATAGTGCGCTTTTTTGTCAAAAAGTAGGCAGAATTATAAAGAAATACAGGAATGAATTCTATATATGAAAATAGCGCACATAGACAGAAAAACCGGTGAAATCAAGATACATACCGATACGCTTGACGACCTCTGGCATCTGGAAAAAGTGATTAATCCGGGGGATGAGGCAGAGGCAAGAACATGGAGAACCTATAAGGTAGGGACAAAAGAAGAGAAGAAATCGGTTACGATACGCGTGAAAGTTGAAAGGGTTGAGTTTGCAAAGGCTGCTAACAGACTGAGGTTGCTTGGAACAATAGTATCCGGCCATCCTGAAGAATACGTTCAGCTCGGAAAGCATCATACTATTGAGGTCGAACCTAATTCAAAAGTAAAGATAATCAAGAAATGGAAAAAATACGAGATTGACAGATTAAGGCAGGCTGAAAAGGAAACGAAAAAGCCGCGCATCAATATTATAGTGCTTGATGAAGAGAAGGCTCTTCTTGCTATTGTAAAGCCGTACGGAATTGATTACGGTGCTGAGATTGAAAACAAGGCAAGGAAAAGAAGCGAGGATTTTGAGAAACGGGAAATGGAATTTTTCGGAAATATAATGGCAGAGATTGAAAGAAGGCCTGAGAAGTTCATTGTTGCAGGACCTGGTTTTACGAAAGATAATCTGAAGAAATTCATCAAGCAGAGGAAGCCAGAGCTTATTGAGAGGATAATATTCGAGAGCTGCTCTTATGCCGAGAGAAACGGAGTTAATGAGCTTTTGAAGAAAGGGATTGTTGAGAAGGTTGCCGGCGAGGCGAGGTACGAAAAAGAGGAGCAGTTAATGGAAAAACTCATGGAAGAGATAAATAAGGACAGTGGAAGGGCCGCATATGGGATTGCTGAGGTTAAGAAGTCGGTTGAGCTTGGTGCTGTTGACAAACTTTTTGTGCTTGATGAGTTTTTGAGAACTTCTGAAGAAGCTGAGAAAACAATAGATGCTGCGGAAAAGGCAGGGGCTGAGATTGTTATATTTTCTTCTGAAGGCGATGCAGGATTTAAGTTGAAGGGTTTTGGAAAGATTGCGGGATTGCTCAGGTTCAGGATAGAGTAGCCAGGTCTTCATGAGGATAGAAAACCTCTTTTTCTCCGATGTCAATCAAATATCCTTTTTTCTCTTTGTCATAATGGAATTTCGTTTCTGGATAAATGAAGACCTTTTGTTCTGGTGCAGCTGCTAACAGTTTGAAGGTAAGTGCTGTTCCGGGCACTTCTCCGCCATGCTGCAGGAATGGTTTGAAGATTTCCT